>CAYWNB010000036.1:5784-22199 GCA_964459195.1 uncultured Desulfobacula sp. | reverse complement strand
ATAGCATATTGAAAATGAAATATATTTATTTATTTGTTATTATTTCAACAGATTGCAATAAACATAATTTGTCTATAATTTCAAAAAATTACAACGACCACTCACCCCCGGGAATGGATACCACAAATGTATGGATCTGATACGATTTTCCCTGTGCTGCAATATTTAGTAACCATCTATGGGGATATCTCCAAATGTGAAAGTCACATCATCGCTCTGCCATGGGAATGAACTTTTTCCCTCTTTTCCCTTCATAGATGCATGAAGGGCGAATAAGGCGGTTGTCGGAATATTGTTCTTGAATATGTGCAACCCATCCGATGGTGCGGGAAACCGCAAATACAGGAGTAAAATATTCTTTTGTAATTCCTAAAGCGAACAGCACTGTTGCCAGGTAAAAATCCACATTGGGGTAGATTCCTTTTTTCTGGAGAACTATTTGTTCTACCTTTTGTGATATTTTATGAAGTTCTTCAATTTTATTTTGATGGCACAATAGTTCCGAATACCGACGTAAATGATCTGTTCTAGGATCCTGTACTTTATAAACCCGGTGCCCAAATCCCATAATTCGTTTTTTATCTGCAAGCATCCCATCAATGTAGGCTTTTACTTCATCAATGTTGTCAATTTGCAACAACATCTCCATCACCCGTTGGTTGGCTCCACCATGCAATGGTCCCTTTAAAGCACTCAGGGCTGCAGATACCGTGGAATGCATTTCAGCTAATGTGCTACCCACAACACGAGCTGTAAATGTTGAAGCATTCGTACCGTGATCAGCCAAAAGAACCAGGACCAGATCCATGACAATTTGTTCGAGTTTTTCAGGCTTCCTTCCGTTCATCATATAAAGAAAATTTCCGGACAAATTCAATTTAGGATCCGCTGAAAGAACTGGCTGGTGTTGATGAACTCTATTTAGTGCTGCAACAATTGTCGGAACCTGGGCAATTATTCGTACCGCTTTGCGCTCATTTGCCACGGAAGAATTGTTATCAGTGTCAGGATCAAACATTCCAAGCATAGAGACAGCCGTTCTCAATACGTCCATAGGATGAGCGTTTGGAGGTGAAAGTTCTATCATATTGACGACTTGTGAAGGAAGACGCATCTCTGATGCGATTTGCGCCCGAAGCTCTTCGTATTCACTAATCGAAGGAAGCCTTTCATTGTTAAATAGGAAAATTATCTCTTCAAACTTGGTGTTAGAAGCTAAATCATTGATACTATACCCATGATAATAGAGCTCCCCGTTAATTCCATCCACTAAACTAATCTTTGTATGGGCTGCTATGACATTTTCAAGCCCTCGTCTAACATCTGTTTTTTCTACTATTTTTTTAATTTTCATTCTCTTTATCCTCAATCTAATATGACTGGCCTTTAATTTGCAAACAATGCTTTGATTGTTCCGGCAAAATCTGATTTTGCCGCATCCACGTATGCATCCCAGTCCAGGCCATTCTGATAAAAGGCCATGGCAGAAATCTTCTTGGTAATAATAGCATTGCGATAGGCCTGCAATTCTTCAGAATTCAAGATGCGCAAAATGGCATCCCGGCCCAAATTTTTCACCAGCACACCCGGGGTATACGCTTCCAATACCTGCCACAAAAGAGATTCATCGTCCAGAATTGTCTGAAGATGTTCCGTCACAATCGGCTGGAAGGCAAAAATCTGTTCGCTTGTTTGTTCAGAAAGCACAAACAGGGGCACAGACGGGTCTTGTTCATGAATCTGTAGCAGCATCTTGGTTTCAGCCCCGGCATAGGTATTGACCCGGGTCATGATATCCTGGATCAGGGCCCACTGGTTCTCCTTATCTTCCAGGAATTTTTTTTCATATTCATCACCCAGTAAAAATGCCGTGAGCACCTCGGCTACGGCCGAAGAAAAGACCCCGCCCTTGTTGGCAGACGTATCCTTAATCTGAAGAATATCGGTTTTTGCAGCAATGTACCGCCGGGAGGCATCATCAAAAAAGACATTGGCCCCTTCCACAATAAAGCGCAATTCTTTAAACAGGGCAACAAATTGACGCACATTGCCATGATTGATGGTATCTTTGAACCCGCCGCAGGGAATAAACGCCCTGATATCTGCCTTTTCAACGTATTTGCGGTTGGCCGGATCTGTGAGAAAGGTTCTGTGAAAAATGGCCCCGTCCTCGACAAAACGACCGTCGGGAAGGGTGATACCCTTTGCTTTGAGCTGCACCTGGAACCCGTTTTTGCTCAATTTTTCAATGGGGTACCCGAGTGAATTCACCCGGGGACTTGAGTGGCGCATAAATGCCAGTTTCATCAATTCCTTTTTGTCCAGTCCCTGTGGATCAAAAAGGATGGAACCGCCATCCACAATCAGGCAGATTTTTCCCTTGTAACATTGAATCTCGTTACAGCCCAAATCACCGTCAGGACCGCCGGTCATCATCAGGTTCAACTCTTCTTCTTTACTCTCATAATGGGTGATAAGGGTTCGAAAGACCCCCATGATGCTGGTGGTGGTCATGCCGCTGGTCTCAACTTTACCGCCGATATGCCGGTATATCTCGTCCATGTCAGCGGTGACCGTCATGGTTTTTCCATTAATCAGGAGCTCGGTTTTCTGATCGTTGTGCTCGATAAGGCCAAAAAGATCTTTGTTCGCAAGCATGCCATAGGTATCGTGGGGGATGCCAAAACTCTTGCCCGTGGTAATGGTCCGCCAGTATTTATATCCCCGCTGCTTTGCCCTCAAGGCCACGGCATCCATCAGAGGTGCTGTCCCTTCATCCGGTCCGAAAAAAATCATTTCCGGACGTCCATAATGATCCTTCACCGCCTTATCGGGCAGCATTAAATCCATGATCCCTGCTGTGTAGTCATACAGGGCATCCATGCTGTAACCGGCATAAAGGGTATGGGGCACCACCACTCCCTTTGAGCCGCTTTCACAGATATCCTTGTGTTTGAGGCGCTGTGCTTTTGGTCCTAATGCATAATTGAGCAACAGGGCATTGTCCAGTTCCATGGCATGGTTAGTGGGTGATACCCGGATAAGGCGCAACCCGCCCCGGGCAATATCGTCAGCCCGCAAATGGGTCCCGCAGGCATAATGACCGTTGACAAAGAAAATTCCGTATACAAATTGTTTAAACACCAGAGGATCCAAAATCCGGTTGTCCATCCTAAAGGAAAAAGAACGTTTTTCGGGTTTATAAAAATTGGTTTTAAAGGTTGCGGGAATAAGTTTAAACATAAAGGCAAAAATATCATGACCCAGGGGGAAATCCATAAACCGAATGGCCAGCATCCGGAAAAATTCCTTCTGCTTTTTCTCCAGATTCTCCTGGGTCAGATCAAAAGGGGTATCCGGATTGAATTTTTGTTCAAACAGCCCGTAGAGAAAAGAAATCAGGTCCGGATGGGCACAGGCCGTATCCATGATGATCCGGGACACATAGGTAAACTTGTTGGACTCATGAATTCGGGCAGAAAAGGCCTCCTTATGGTCCACATTTGCCAGACTCTCCATGATATCCCGGTCGGTGTGGGTTCCCCGTTCCTTAAATATGAACATATGGGTAAAATCGATGGCATTGACGGCAAACAGCATTTCATTAAAGCTTAATTTTTCTTCCACATAGAGCCGTGTGGCCGGGCTGACAGAAAGACTTAAATAGGACCGCAGATCATCCACCAGGGCGGTTTCCATTTTCCGGGACAATTCCCCCTGAACATAAAGGGAACAAATAGAGGAAACGACCCCGGATGGGGTATAATAGGGTTCCCAATAAGCCCGGGTAATCACAAGCCCATGGTTAGCAAATAATTTTCGCAACACCTGCAGCTGGGGCCGTTCAAAATCAGAATTGAACATGAGTCGGATTTCCCCGATATCCGAGAGATTGAACACCTCAATCATGGGGATGACAGCGGTGGAACACTCTCCTAAAAATTTTTCATACCGATTCCGGGTCAGGCGGGGGGTATCTCCGTAATCCAGATTTTGGTTGAACAGGAACTGGGAATCTGAAAAATCGGCGGCGTTGAAATCTGCCACCGTCTCAGGCCGGAAAATATAGGTATAGTACTCACTCTCAGGATTATAATAATATTCACGGCGATGTCCTGCAAGCTGGGTATCCAGAATGATTTCCATGCGGTCCCGGGTCTCTTTGGTGGCAATTCTGACCCGCTGAATCTGACTGCCCTGGGCCAGGTCAAAATCGATACCCGCCACCCAGGAATTTAGCACAACTTTGCCATCCTGGAGTTTAATGCTTTTGGCAATGGAGGCCAGGATATATTTCAAGGATTCCTTGGTGATGGTTTCAAAAAAATAATCGGGAAGGCCCAGGTCATTGAGAAGAATCCCGGCAGCCTTATTAATGCAATTGGCTGTCACCAACCCTTCGGAAGACAGATCAATAACAGCTTCGTATAGAATACTTGGGTTGAGCTTCACACTCTGGGCTTTATTGATGATATAAGCGCCGGGTGAAACCGGAAGACCACTATCAGTTTGGATTTCCATTGAATCTCCTATCATATGGTCCTGATTTTCAAACCCTTGAATGGGATCATAGCATCAGGCAAATGCTGTTATTGAGTTTATAGACATCATGGATATTAAATCATTCAAAAAAGTGTGCGTCCTGCCAAGAAAAGGCCAACGCTAATGAGCGCCACAGCCACAATCTGGCGTAATTTTTTTGCGGATATACTGTGGGCAATCCAGGCACCGAGCACAACCCCGATGGCTTGAATAATTCCTAGTGAAGTCCCCAACTTAAAATCGATCGAACCGTACAAGCCAAATCCAATGGATGAAAACATAGCCACAGGAAGTTGGATCACCTGGCTGACACCGATGGCTACCAAGGCCGGAACATCCAGAAAGATAAGGATTGGGACGAGTAAAACCGGCCCGCCTGTCCCTGTGAGGGCAGACCCGAAACCAACCCCCAATCCAATCGAAATCAGTCGGAGGGTACTTAGTTCTTTGGTGTCTTCTTTAGGGATAGGCTGTTTTAAGAGCGCGTTCACTCCGGAAAAGGCAATTAACATGGCTAAAATAATGGTCAGTGTAGTTGTTTGCAGCGCTGAATTGGCCCAGGCCCCGAATATGGCAGCCGGGATAATACCAAGACTCAACCAGCGCACCATGCGCCACGAAATTGTACCTTTTCTCGCATACGTTATTGTGCCGACAATACCGGTAAATAAAAAACTCCAACTACTGACAGCCATTGCGAGATGAAGATCAATGCCTATAAAATAATTTAATAATGGTGCCAGCAGAATACCACCGATACCAACCGTACCAATAAGGGTGCCGGTGACTAACCCTAAAACAAGTAATTTAATCAACATCAAAATGACCCCGTTTTTTCTCTTTTATTATTTACAAGCATTGATAAGGTCTTTCAGCAATGCAGCAGCCGCTCCATCAGGTGAACTCTTGCCTCCCATATCCATTTCAACTTGAAACTGTTTGAACTATATTGGGTTCAACTTGTTCAAAATTTTTCTTTAATTGATTTTAAAAATTTAAAATGAGTTTCAAAATTTTTTTTTGAATGTTCCAATGATACACTGCTGCCGGAATTATAAAATAATATGTCAGGTGTGTGACCATTTCCCGGGTTAAGCAAATTTTCGTTTCCCAGGATATTTGTAAGATGCCGAATAGTGCCTTCGTTTCCATCCGCGATTTTTATATGATTTCCTATCACTTTTTTAACCGATTTTTCAAGCACGCCAAAATGAGTACATCCAAAGACAACAGAAGAAATTTCCTTTGGGTCAAGCTGATTAAAATACCCGGCAATACATGTTTCAATCTCTTCTCCCTGGATGACCCCGGCCTCTATCAGCGTAATAACATCCCTGCATGGCAGCTTGACGATGTCATATCCCTTTCCAAACTCCTCAATGAGGCTGGTAAGCGATTTGCTTTTAAGCGTCATTCCTGTGCCCATCACCACAATTTTTCCGGGCAGGCTAAACCTTATCGCCACCTTCACGGCCGGTACCATCCCAAGAATGGGCAAGTCATATTTTTCTCTTAAATCAGAAATGGCAGTGACGGTGGCGGTATTACATGCAACCACAATAGCCTTGACTCCTTTTTCTATTAAAAACTCACAGGCCTGAAAACAGTATTGACGAATTTCTGTATCCGCTTTTAATGAATAAGGTGCATTTCCACTGTCCCCAAAATAAACGAATGCTTCATTGGGAAGCATACAAACAGCCTGTCCCAGAGTACTGACACCCCCAATGCCTGAGTCAAATACGCCGATTGGGGAGAATTTTCCTTTCATCTTAAAGGTCCTTATTTAAATGATGTCATTGATTAAACAGATAATTTTCTTAAGGCTACTTCCATTTTATCCATTGCTTTTTCAAGGTTCTCATAAGAATTGGCATAGGAAATTCTAATATGGTTATCCCCCCAGGGTACAACCGCTATAGCGGCTTCATCCAGAAGATACCGGCCAAGCTCATGCGAAGACATTTCAAGTTTTTCAACATTGATGAAAACATAGAATGCCCCCTTGGGTTTGAACACAGAGATACCCGGCATTTCAAGCAGACGTTCCACCACCATTCCCCGCCTGCGGTCAAATTCCTTGACCATTGCCTCAACACTTTCCTGGGAGCCGTTAAGAGCTTCTACGGCCCCATGCTGGGCAAAGCTTGTGGCACAGACAGTGGCATACTGATGGATACGGATGAGTCCATCAATCAGCTCCCTGCTTGATGCAACATATCCCAGGCGCCAGCCTGTCATGCTGTGGCTTTTGGAAAATCCATTCAATGTGATGGTTCTCTCCCGCATTCCGGGCAGGCCGGCAATTGACAAATGCTCATAACCATCATAAATATCTTTTTCATAGATTTCATCCGAGAGAACAAAAAGATCATTTTCTATGGCGATCTGAGAAATCTCTGTCAGTGTTTTTTTTGAAAAAACCGCCCCGGTCGGGTTGTGGGGGGAGTTGATGACGATCATTTTAGTCTTGCATGTGATCCTTTTTTTGTAATCCTCAATGGCCGGTTCAAAAGCATTTTCCTCTCTCAAAGGGACGAAAACCGGAACAGCTTCTATCATATTGGCACATTGAGCATAACAAGGAAATGAGGGATCAGGAATAAGCACTTCATCTCCCGGGTCCAGGAGGGCCATCATCGACAGGAGAATACCCTCGGTACCACCAACCGTAACAATAATTTCATCAGACGGATCATAGACCAGGCCATTATCCTTTTTGAATTTCTCGGATAGGGCATTTCTGAGTTCTGGAATTCCATAATTGGACGTATAGTGAACTTTCCCTTCTGATAATGCAAGGATTGCCGCTTTTTTTATATTGGAAGGGGTATCAAAATCCGGCCTTCCAATTTCAAGATGAATAATTTTTTGTCCCTGGGCTTCTCGACGGGTCGCTTCTTCCAGGATTTTTCTAATTTGTTGAAACGGAATGACGTCCATTCTTCTGGCTAACTTCATTTTCATTTCCTTTAATTATTTCATTTATTGCCTTTTAAGCGTATCAGACCGATTTTTTACAAAAGGATGTTCATGATATCGTCCATCTTTCGTGCGATGAGAACACCGGCATCTTCAAGAGTTTTCAATTTGGACTCAGCCGTACCGATACCATTTGAAATAATCGCCCCGGCATGACCCATTTTTTTCCCTTCAGGCGCCCTGGAACCGGCGATAAATGCAACTATTTTTTTAGGATATCCAGTTTCCCTGATATACCGGGCGGCAATTTCCTCACCTGCGCCACCGATTTCACCTATCATGACAACAGATTCTGTCTCATCGTCTTCACGGAACATTTTCAAAACATCAATAAAATTAAGATTCCGGCACATATCACCCCCGATGCAGACACAGGTAGATTGCCCCAATCCCCTGTATGTCATGTTGGATGCAATTTCATGGGTTAATGTACCGCTCCTGGATATAATCCCCACATTGCCTTGACTATAAATAAATCCCGGCATTACGCCAATTTTACTTTTCCCCGGACTGATGGCACCAATGGTGTTGGGACCCAATACGCAAATATTTTCTTTCAATCCCATGCGTCTAATGAGTAGCGCATCATGGAATGGAATAAATTCAGTAATCACAACCACAAAAGGAATTTTACTGGCAAAGGCTTCCAAGGATGCCATGAGTGCACCAGCAGGCGGCACCAGAATCATGGTTGCATCAACCCGGGTATATTTTTTGGCCTCGGCAACCGTATCAAATACTGGAATTCCCAGGACATTTTGTCCTGCTTTTCCCGGGCTTACTCCCCCTACAACCTTAACATTATACTTAAGCATTTTTTCTGCATGGGATCGCCCCTGCTTACCGGTAATTCCCTGGATAATTACCTGGGTATCTTCATTAATGAGTATTGACACGGCTTTTTACTCCCTTTTTTTCCATTTCATCTAGCAAAAGCTTCACCCCGTCTTCAGTGGTTCCATATTTTATCAGGGGTATATTTTTAGCTTCCAGAATTTCCCATCCCTTATCCTGGGAGTGGCCTCTCATTTTAACGGTGATCTGTTGACCAGGGTTTAACTCATCAATGACATCAGCGATTCCCTGCGCCATCTCCGCACAATCATTGATACCACCGAAAACATTAATAAATACCCCGTCAACACCCGGTGTACTCAAAACAATTTTAAGGGCATCTGCGGTTTTTTTTGGCGTCACAGAACCGCCAAGGTCCAGAAAATTAGCTGGTTCACCACCATATTCAAACACCATGTCCATGGTGGCCATACCCACACCGGCACCACCGGCAATCAAGCCAATGTTCCCATTACCCAGCCGGACATAGGACACTCCTGCCTCTTGAGCCTTTATTTCAAGCGGATCTTCAATATTTTCCTGGCCCCGATAAAACGTTTTCACTTCCTTCAACCGAAATAGTGATGAATCATCAATTTCAAATTTGGCGTCAGCAGCGATGGCATTGCCATCAGTATCAATAATCAGAGGATTTATTTCAGCGGTAATGGCATCAAATTTATAATAACAGGCAACCAGGTTCACAAGCACCTTGGAAATCTGAACCATTTTTTTACCGGTTATCCCCGTTTTCAACACCAGGTTCATCAAGTCAAAAAATTGAGGGGGATCACCCGGATCAAGGTGTAATTTTATTAATTTTTCAGGGGTTGACTTTGACACCTGTTCGATGTCGATACCGCCCTGTGATGATATGATCAGCAAAGGGGTGGATTCCACAGGGTCAAAGGTAATTCCAGCATAAAATTCTGAATCAATTGACAATTTATTTTCAATGAGGATTGTTGTTACTTGTTCGCCGCCCATGTCCATGGCAAACAAGTCATCAACACAGGAAGATAGTTCCTCTCTGGAATCGGCAAATTTGATCCCGCCTGCCTTACCTCTTCCACCACGAAGGACCTGGCTTTTGACCACAACGGGGAAAGAAAGCACATTAACTGACGATAGAGCTTCCTCTCTGCTCTTGACTATAATTCCGTCCGGAGTAGGAATCCCTGTTTTTCGAAAAAGTGATTTTCCTTCAAATTCATATAATTTCATTTATATTCCAAATTGGCTTTTGCAATAAGTGACTGCTGCATCAACTGCTTTTAGATTAACCGCATGAAACTTCTTCGGAAGATGCCCTGTGATGGTTAATTTCAAAGCATCCATGGAAATCAGTCCCGTGATTCTGGCCATTGCACTGAGCATGACCGTATTGGCTGACATCCTGTTCCCGCAAACATCTTCGGCAATGGTTGTAGCCGGCACTTTATAAATTTTCTTAATATTATCCGGAACACTTGTAACCAGCGAGTCATCAATTAATACTATTGCTGCATTTATATCCACTTCCTGGATATATTTATCCAGGGCTGCCTGGGACATGGCAACAAACACATCAGGATTGACACACTTAATATAATCAATTTCCTCATCGGAAATAACCACTGCTGCCTGACAGGCACCGCCCCTTGCTTCAGGCCCATAGCTCTGGGTCTGGGCGATCTCCTTGTTATCATAATACCCTGCTGCATTGGCCAACATCACGGACATCAAAATAACTCCCTGGCCGCCAAATCCCGCCAGTTTTATTTCCTTTCTCATTTTTTGTCCTCCTCTACAGTTATGCAAAGTTCCGGGCATATTTGCTCACATATTCTACAAACGGAACATTTCTCAGGATCAGTCACCCTGGGAATGGAATACCCTTTGGATGTCCTTTTATCAGACATCTCCAGAATTTGTTTTGTACAATGTTCAATGCAAAGAGCGCACCCTTTACAATATATTTCATCAAAAATTATTTTAGTCATGGATTCACCAATCTTAATATCAGTCATAAAAAAAGCAGAGACCCCACAAACCAGGATCCCTCCGTGATTATTTCAGTTTAAACAGAACCGGTTGCTCTCTCAACCAAGTTCTTATAGCTTTCAGAAAACTCAACGTCTTCGTCGCTGTTGAAAATCGTACCCATCAACATTTTTCCAGCACGTTCTTCTGCAGTGGCTTTTTCCGCTTTTTTCACACTGATGGTGTTTGATCTGAGAAGATTCAATAGCTTAGTGGGATCAGCCATGCCATGGGTAACCCTTCCTGCCTGGGTGGGACATTGAGAGAGCACTTCTACAAGGGAAAATCCTTTGTGTTCAATGGCTTCTTTTATGGCACGGGTAAGTTGTCGCGGTTGACCTGCGGACCAGCGTGCAATATAAGTGGCCCCTGCCGCTCTGGCTATTTTAGTTGAGTCAAATGGCATTTCAGGATTGCCGAAAACCGAAGTTTTACTCTTTGCAACCAAAGGGGTGCAAGGAGACACCTGACCGCCAGTCATCCCGTAAATTTGATTGTTTACCAGAATAACTGTAATATCAATATTTCTTCTTGCCGAATGAATAAAATGATTTCCACCAATCCCCAGACAATCTCCATCACCACTGAACACAATAATTTTCCTAGAAGGATCACTCATTTTCAGACCGGTTGCAAAGGGCAGGGTTCTACCATGAAGCGTGTGCATCACATCGGCATTGATATAAACCGGAATCCACCCGGCGCAACCGATTCCACCGACAAGTCCAACCCTGTCGATGATCTCAAGTTCATCAATTGCCCGCAACGCTGCACTCAAAACTGTTCCATTTCCGCAACCCGGGCACCAGATACTGGGAAGTGCAGACTTTCTTAAATATTTTTCACCAATGGGATTCATTTTAATATCCTTTTTTCGATTTCAGTCATGATGTCCTGGGGGGTATGCAATAATCCACCCAGCAAGGTCATGGAAAACACCTGTGCCTGACCGGCAACTGCACGCTCAACCTCCTGTGTAATCTGACCCATGTTCATCTCGGGAACAATTAGAGTGTGAGCCGTCTTTGCAATTTCTTTTACCTTTTCTGCCGGGAATGGCCAGATCGTTCTGATTTTTAAACAGCCGACCTTTTTGCCCTCATTTCTTAACTCTTTAATCGCTCTTATTGCTGGTCGGGCTGGGCTTCCAAAACAAATAACCACAACCTCGGCATCCTCTAGGAACAATTCTTCACAATCATAAAGATCTTTGGCATGATCTGTTATTTTATTGCTGATTCGTCTTACCATCGAATCACAAACATCCGGCAACGTCCCGGCACGGTTCCCATCTGGTTTATGGAGCTGACCGTCAAGGAGAAGCTTGTACCCTTCATTGAATGCCGGCATTCCGTCAAGCAATCCATCCGGCCCTGCTTCAAACGGTTTATAGTCTGCCGTAAGTTCGGGTTTTTTCCGCTCAACCGGCTTAAGACCTGCAGGGATATGTACTTTTTCCCGGGTATGGCCGATAATTTCATCGGTGAGCACATACACGGGAACACGGTATTTAATTGCCAGTTCAAAAGCTTTATAGGTGAGCTCAAAGGCTTCCTGGCAGCTTGAAGGCATCAGGGCAATAATCTGATAATCACCATGGGAACCGTACTTTGCCTGATAAAGATCCTGCTGCCCGGCAGCAGTAGGCATACCCGTTGAAGGACCACCCCGCATCACGTTGATGATAACAATAGGTGCCTCAACCGTAGCTGCGTAACCGACACCTTCCTGCATTAGTGTGATTCCCGGGCCGGATGATGCCGTACAGGCGAGCATTCCACCATAGGAAGCACCTATCACAGTGCACACACTGGCAATTTCATCTTCCATCTGCATGAACACACCGCCACTGAGTGGCAGCTTTTGTGCCATGACTTCTGCAATTTCGGTTGCAGGGGTAATCGGATATCCTGCAAAAAATTGACACCCCGCAGCAATTGCACCATCTGCGACAGCCTCATTTCCCTGAAGTATTTTAACTTGTTTGTTGTTTTCCTTATCCATTTTCATAGTTCCGTTTTAAAATTGTATTGTAAGTAACAAAACCAATTCCCATTTTACTAAGGTTTTTCAGCTTCTGATAAATCTTATCTCGCCCTTAATTATTTTCAGTCCAGCAAAATCCATGTGAATGAAAATATTAGTTTAATAGAAATTGCAACATATAATGCCATGACTACCAGAAATCATAACTAACTGGAATCCCAAACTCTGCACCATTCCCTTTGATGTTTATTAATTTGCCTTTTGGGATCTCTTAAATACCAGTGATTTATTATTTGAAAAAATAATCCCGATATGCATAAAGAGCTGGCGAACCACCGGTGTGAATAAAAAGAACCTTTTCATCTTTTTTTAAATAGCCCGTACGGGCCAGTCCGATTAGCCCTGCTACCACCTTGCCGGTGTATACGGGGTCCAAAAGGATGCCTTCTGTCTGCGCCATCAGCTTTACCGCCTCAACCATTCCAGGATTCGGAAGCGAGTAACCAGGTTTGAAATATTCATCAAGACAGACCACAGATTCTTTTGAAATATCCATTGGCAGGCCTAAAAATGCTACAGTTTCTTTGACCACTTTATAAACCTTTTCTTCCTGAAGTTTTCTTGAACGCCTGACATTTATTCCAATGGTTGGAATTTTGCTGTTAATCCCCAGAAGACCTGTTAAAAGGCCACCATGGGTGCCTCCGCTGCCGCTGGGGCATACAATATGATCTATCGGCAAACCCTTATCAAACAGCTGGGCTGTAATTTCTTGGGCACAGGCAACGTAACCCAGGGCGCTAAGTGGAGATGCACTGCTGCCATCAATGATATAAGGGGTTCGTCCTTCGGCAGACGCTTCCTCTGCCATTTTTTTCATTTCCTCCCGTTCATCACTTCCACTTGGAACCACATTAATTTTTTCAACCCCAAGCAGTCGAAAGAGGAAGTTGTTACCACTGGCATTCGGGTCATAGGTGCCTGCAACCCTTTCTTCGATAACCATTCTGCATTTCAGCCCTTCCTTGGCGGCGGCTGACAGGGTGAGCCGACAATGATTGGACTGAACAGCACCGCATGTAACCAGGGTATCACATCCTTTTGCAAGGGCATCTGCAACCACAAATTCCAATTTCCTGGTTTTGTTGCCTCCTGCAGTCAGGCCAAGCAAATCATCGCGTTTGATGTAAATATCGGGCCCCCCAACCGCCTTGGAAAATAACGGAAGATGTTGAATTGGGGTGAATCCTTCTGTATAGCGTCTGCGTGGAAAATTTGAGAGATCCATTAACTTCTCCTTTTGTAATTGGTTAATTCTTAATTTTTAATAAATACGTAACTTATGCCGGATATACATTTCTTGTGGCAATAATATTACTATGCTGCGGCGTATCAAAATCAGGGCATCCGACTCCCAGATGAATAATGGATTCACCTTGTTTTTCCCTTTACAGTACCCCTTCAAATACCTTTCTGTTCTTTGAAAAGGGGATCTGCTCCATCCTCCGAGCAACAGGCATTTCCAATGTCATCATTCTTTCCTATTTGCGGTAATTAAATTTACGTTTGAACACAGAGCGTGCCACCATGTTGATCTGGGCCTGAGAGCTACCCCCACCGATCTGAAACATACGAACATCCCTGAGCATTCGTTCCAGAGGAAGATCTTTGGAATACCCGGCTGCCCCGAACATCTGAAGGCTTTCGCTTACCACCTCAAACGTGGTATGGCCAGCGTAGTACTTTGCCATGGCTGCTTCCGACATTCGTGGCAGTTTGACATTATTCGGAAGGTCCAGGGCATTACTGGCAGCTCGGTAAATGAGCAGCCGGGCTGCATTGAGATTAATCTCGGAATCCGCCATCATCCATTGAAGACCCTGGAAATCAGACAGGGTTTTACCGAAAGCCTTCCGGCCCTTCATGTACTGAACCGCAAGATCATGGGCACCCTGGGCGATACCAAGGGCCACTGCCGAAGCGCCAACCCGCTGGCCGTTATAACCGTTCATCAATTTTTTAAAACTTTCAAATCCATCTGGAGGAACAACCACATTTTCCTTGGGAACAATGCAGTCGTTGAATATCAATTCTGTCTCCGGGATTCCCCTGAGTCCCATTGCATCTTCCACTCGACCGAAGGTGAATCCATTTGTGTCTTTATCCACAAGGATACCGCCGATGCCCAAGTCCTTTTCCCCCTCAAAAAACCTGACAAAAATCAGGTTGGTTATTGAAATCCCGCCCCCTGTTATCCAGTGTTTTGTGCCGTTGATGCAGTAGTTGTCACCCTGGCGGTCCGCACGGGTGGTTAAATCTGTAAGCGCTGTGCCGGCTTCCGGTTCCGTCATGCCGATGGCTGGTTTGTCCCCTTCTTTCAGAACGCGATGGGCCACAAGTTCGCGTTGTTCCTGTGTGCCGTACGCCATAACGGCACCGACAGCACCCATATTGGTTTCAACAAGGATACGGCCGGTAACACCGCAATATTTTGCTGCCGTTTCAATGGCAAGAACAGCATCAATCAGAGGTCGCTCCTGACCGCCAAGCGCTTCGGGCAGTGTCATTCCCAGCAATCCACATTCTTTCAGGATATTCACATTTGCCCAGGGGTATTCATGATGTTCATCCCAATAGGCTGCCTTGGGAGCAAATTCTTTACGCCCAAGCTCATCCACCATATCTACAATCTGCTGCTGTTCTTTTGTTAGCTTAAAATCCATATGACCTTTCCGTATTTTGGACCGTTAGACTCTTTTTTAAAGGTGAATTGTCAAACTTAAATGTATAATCAGCAACACCTGTGCCAAACGAAAACTATTTATTTTAAAATATTGATATTAAACGTTATATTTAAGTTATGATTGTGTTTCTATAAACATTTGATAATTTAATAATTTGAAATATGGAATGTTTAATTCCATTGTTGAGATCTCAAAAGAATTCGGATTAACCCACAGAACATCGAGGAAGCAAACATGAATGAAACCGGCCGGTATGAATTGAAAAATAGGTAAAAAAAATTACAAGTGTCGAGATGGATTTATTCAAGGTTTTGTGAATACTGGTTATATTTACGCCATAGGGTGTTTGGGCTGATGCCCAGTCTTTCGGCAGATTTGGTGCGATTGAATTCATTGGCTTTCAGCGTATTGTCTATTGCCCTGTATTCAAATTCTTCAACCATATTTTTGAGACTTCCCTGGCCTGCTTGCTTTAAACCATGTTGCAGAATATTAGCCTCCTGCTCTTTATGAGGGGGGCAGATGATATCAAACATTCCTGATTCTTCCAAATCATCCATCAGCTCTGTAAAAAGGATCTCGTTACTTGATTCCTGATCCAGGAGTGTCAGATAACTCTCAACAAATGAAGCAAGTTCTCTGATGTTCCCGGGCCACTGATATTGACCCAGGCGATTATACATCTGTTTACTGATGATTGAGGAAGGTTTTCCCATTCTCAATAAAAAAGATTTGACAATATCAGGGATATCCTGAAGGCGTTCCCTTAATGGAGGAATTTTTAACTTGAGGGTACTGATCCTGTAATATAAATCAACCCTGAACCGTTCCCGGGCAATTTCAAGTCTAAAATCCTTATGGGAGGCAGTCAAGATACGAATATCCACGGGAACATACTTGTCCCCGCCCACACGCATGACCTCTTTTGATTCGATAACCCTTAACAATCTGACCTGAAGGGATCTGGAAATATCTCCAATTTCATCAAGAAAGAGGGTTCCTTTATTGGCTAACTCAAAAAGGCCTATTTTCCCGCCTCGCTTGGCACCGGTAAACGCCCCTTCTTCGTGTCCGAAAAGTTCGCTTTCAAGCAGATGTTCAGGAAGGGCTGCGCAATTAATGGCCACAAAAGGGGCGTTTTTTCTCTTACTCATGTTATGGATGGCCTGGGCCACAAGATCTTTGCCCACTCCTGTTTCGCCCTGGATACAGACCGCCCCGTCCGTTGCCGCATACAACCTGGCCCATTCCAACATTTTCCGGAGGGCAGGCGACCTGCCCTTGATATCCGACAGGGTATGTTTT
>CAYWNB010000036.1:0-5684 GCA_964459195.1 uncultured Desulfobacula sp. | reverse complement strand
GTTTTTCAAAGCATTCAGCAGGTTAATGTCCTTTATATATTGACGATACGTGTCCTTGTTTGCCCTTTGGTCGTCAATCCCGAGGATTGAATGTGCTCGTTTATTGACAATGTCAATCCGACCATACTGGTCGATCCCGATAATCCCCTCATCCATCTCCTGAATAATCGTACGAACTCGTTCCTCACTTTCCTGTTGTTTTCTGTGGACTTTTGCAAGGGTTCTTGCTTCTTCAAGCGCTTCTTTGACAACCTCTGTTCTCGGTTCCGGGACAAAATGTTTTCCCCCGAGTTCACCAATAACTTTACGGGAGGCCCCGCCTCCCACAAAAACCTGGATACCATTTTCAAAGGCTTTGCGGAGGCTGGCTTCCATATCGGAATAAGAATTGAAAATAATTGGATGTATCGAAATGTCCAACAATTTTTCGATCTTGGGGAGATCACCCCGGGGCTTGATGTAACTTGTCAAGCCGATGACCGAATCTATTTTCCGCGCTTTTTCAAACGCTTCGATAAGATCAATGCTGGAAAGGGGAATATCCACAACCGTTTTTCCGGTTGCATTTCGAATCAACCGGGTAACTCCCATATGCGCAAAAATTACTTCAGCGCCTGAGTCGAATAATGCCTGTGCCGCAGTAACGGCCTCTCCTTTCCTCACGATCTGAACGATCAATTCTTCCTTGTTTGGATTGATCGCATCCCTAGCAGCGTTTGCAAGCTCTTCAGTATGACTTACCAAGGCAAATCGAAATTTATTTTTTTGACCATCCTTAAATTGATCCATCTTGTTTGCCCATTCATTAGGTTAATTGCGTTATCATGGATAAATTTTGCACCTTCTAAAAAAATGTTACGTTAAATCTCTATTGGTACAGGCACCGCCTCTTCAGAGATTCTTTTTTTTTTGCGACGGCTCTGGATAGTGTAAATCGCTATAAATACGACACATCCGGTGATAAATGGAACAGTGCCCCTGATGAAAAACAGCAGGGCAGCAGAAAAGCACAATATCTGTTCAATCCGTGTCGATCGATCTTTAAGGTAACCGCGCATACCTGCGCTTAAACCGGTAACACCGAGAAACGTTGACAGGAACACAAACAAAAATTCAAGGAAATTAAACGGCACATCAGGATTCAACAGCCACGGCATCCACAGGATAATCGGGCTGTAAACAAAGATAAACGGCACCACATACTTTGCCGACGACAGGCTGAAAGCTATGTTTCCGGTCTTGAACGGATCACCCCCTGAAACTCCTGCAGCTGCATAGGCCGCCAGGGCTACCGGCGGGGTCACATCAGCCAGAATCGCATAAAAGAAAACAAACATGTGAGTAATCAGCGGATGTACCCCGAATTCCATCAAGGCTGGTGCGGCAATAATGGTGGCTACAATATACTGGGCTGTAGTGGGCAGACCCATACCCAAAATAAAACACGATAATGCGGTAAAAATCATCAGGAAAAACAGAGTGGCGCCGTCTAAGGTCAATAAATTCAAAAAATCAATACTGGTAAAAAACCCAGCGGTTGCAGTTGCCAGGCTGATAGTCAGGTGGCCGAATTTCAACCCCAGTCCCGTAAGCATAGTTGTTCCTACAATAAGGCCTACCGCAGATACCGCTGCACCGATGGAGAGAGCATTTTTGGTCCCTTTTTCCAGAGCATCTACGATTTGAGGGACGCGCATTTTACTTTCTTTGTAAAAGACACCGATGCCGATCACCAGCATATTTGTCCAGAAACCGACCAGAAAAGGTTTGACCTTAAATATCGCCAATCCCACCATGAGAAGCAGAGGCAATGCACCGATGACAAAGTCACGCGAACTGGTACGGCTTCGGGCCCACAGCAGAGCGGCGGCAATTGCACCAACCCAGAATAGCATCAGTGGTATTGATGTGTTAAACGGCTGGAAACCAAAAAGGATAGAAGGCAGCGATATCAGGACCGGTGCAAGCAAAATCATCATCCGCGGGGACACCTGCCCCAGAGAACAGGCGATTATAATGGCCCAGAAAGCTGCAAGAAACGGGGTGAACCCGGAGATGAGTAGATAAACGATCACCACCAAGGGTACCAGCGTCACCCATCTTTCCCTGAGAATATCCTTGAGAACCGGCAGCTCCTCTTTGGGCAATCCTGTCATTCCGGTCTTGAGGGCCTCAAAATGAACCATCATTCCCACGGCATAAAAATGGAAAAATGCCGGAAGTATTGCCGCACAGGCAATCTTGATATAGGGAATCCCCAGAAATTCGGCCATAATGAACGCTGCTGCCCCCATGATCGGCGGCATAATCTGACCTCCAGCCGAAGCAGATGCCTCAACAGCCCCGGCGAATTCTGCCCGGTAGCCAACGCGTTTCATCAGCGGAATGGTAAAAGATCCGGTGGTGACGGTATTGGCAATGGCACTGCCACTGATGGAGCCTAGAAACCCGGAGGCGATAACAGCAACCTTTGCCGGCCCTCCCGGAGATCCGCCTGCTACGGCCATAGCCATGTCGATAAAAAGCTGCCCCAGGCCGGTATATGAGATAATCAGACCAAACAACACAAAATGGAAAACAAAGGTTGCACATACGCCCAGCGGAATTCCGTAAATTCCTTCAGTACCGGAATACATAAACTCAATGATACGAAGAACCGAATAACCGCGGTGTGCAAAGTAAGACAATCCGGGTATGTTCGCTAAATGAGGACCCACAAAACAATACAGCAGGGCCAGTAATGAAATCACGGTCAACGGAACACCGACACTTCTACGGCAACCTTCCAGAACCAAAACAATGGCAGAAAATCCGACAAGGTAATCAAGGGTATTAGCCCAGCCAGTGCGCAGTACAAACTGGTCGAAATCCACAATGATATAGTAAGACAGGCCAAAAGCGATAATGGCAAAGACCAGATCGAAATAGGGAATTTTCAATGGATGAATTTCATAATTTTCCCGTTTCCCAAGGCACCAGCGCAGCGAAGTGAAGGCTTGCATCATGAAAATCAAGCCAGTGGATCCGAACAGAACAGAGGCCCACAGTATCAAGGGCCACCCAGAGATCTCCAGAGTGCTTTGAAAATTAGGCAACCCCATTTTTAACAGATAGCCGGTCGTGGCAAGGCAGATGACTGAAACCAGCAGGTCGGCAGGCGGGATGAGTCGGCTGGGCAGCCAAACCCGTTCCTTGAAAAAAAACGACATCGCACCGCTGACAAAAAACAACACAACTTCAGCAGGTATTGACAGTTTAAAAATGGCGCTGACCATCATTGAGGTGAGCCCGCCACAGATGATGGCGTAAATAGTGCTGTAAAAGAGAGATTTTCCTCTGCTCATCTCTTTTTTACGAATATTGTAGACTAGGAAAATAAGTGACAGTACAAAGGACAGATGAAACGCACGATGTTCATATTCCTGAAGGACTCCGAAACCAGCCGTATAGATATGAAAAATGGACAAAATAAGGCACATGCCAATTATTACTTTACTGGCGATGGGTGACCTCTCCCCAAACCGTGCCGTTTCATCATCATATTTCTCAATTAATTCTTGTTGTTTTTGATCTAAAGACATCACATCTTCAGGATTTTCTTTTTTTTTCAAAACAGCATCTCCATACATATCTTACTATGTTTGATTGGTGAACTCGCATGTCTACAACTCCGTTGCCCAAAATTTTTGACAGATTCAATGTATGTATTTTGTTGAAAGAAAAAATATTATTATATTGAGGTTCAACTCGCAGCAGCAGGGAGGGGATATGTCTGTGCATGTTTGAAATACATGAAAATCCATCTGGCCGCAGTGAAAATTTTTCATCACCCCCGGCATAAACCGGTAGCCCATATCCGGTGCCAGGGTACACAGTTTCATTCAGGATCATACGATACTGAGCATCAATTGTATAGCTTTCCCATACCGGGCGGTTTTTCACAGAATGAGTATATCGGGTTGTAAACATGTCACCGGGCCTGACGATTTTGCAAAAAATCCATTCTCTGGATTGGGTTTTCTGAAGACCTAACACGTGTAATGGATAAGCCCAGGCGGCAATAAGAACGACTATTAAAAACCCTGTGATAATAAAAATATTTTTTTTCAACTTGAATACATCTTTCTCTTCTACAGTGTAGTCCGTTTAAGCAAAAACATACCGGAACACTTTCTTTGGGAGATTATCCCGTCAGTGTTCCGGTATTCTAATAACATATGATCGAATTTACTTGATCAAGCCAACTTCTCTGTAAAATTTTTCAGCTCCTGGATGAAGCGGAGTGGTAACACCGTCAAGGGCTGTTTCCAGGGTGATCTGTTTTCCCTGGTTGTGGACTTTGGCCAAGATATCGGCCCCGCTTTCTTTTTCCTTTTTCTTGCGGTAAAGCAAGGCAGTTTTCTCGTAAAGCGCTTTGGTCATATTGTATACCAGTTCTTCGGAGGTCTCAGCATTGGTGACCCAAAGAGCCATCATGGAAATGGTTTTAACCGGATAGTCCTGACCCTTATACGTGTTGGCCGGAATGGTGGTGGCAACATAGAAAGGATTTTCTTTGACAATTGCGGCAATTGCTTCGTCGGTGAGGGAAACGAAGTTGATATCCTTTGTCATGGTCATGTCAATGATTGCCGAGGTCGGATAACCAGCAGTTTTGAAAAGCATATCAGCCTGATCATCCTTGATCCGCTGGGCAGCAACGCTGTAATCCACGAAAATTTCCTGGATATCGTCGTAATTCATACCATGGTATTTAAGAATATTCCTAGTGTCTATTTCGGTTCCGCTACCCCGGTCTCCCACCGCAATTTTTTTGTTTTTGCAATCTGGGATGGTTTTGATATTCGATTCCTTACGGGCGATAATTTGTATGGTTTCAGGGTACAAGGATGAAATTACACGAAGGTTTTTCAGGGCGCGACCCTTCCAGGGTCCAGTCCCATTGTATGCCTGATCGCAAACATTATTCTGGACAAAGCCGGTTTCCACAGCGCCTTTGGCAATGAGATTACTATTGGCAACCGATGCATTCCCACTCTGGGCACTGGCAGAAACGCCCTCCACTTTATTGGAAATGATCTGGGCCAGGGCACCTCCAAGAGGATAATAAACCCCTCCAGTACCACCTGTGGCAATAGCAACAAATTCCATATTGCGTTTGGCAATAGCATTTCCACCCAATAACAGGGTAACCGCAACTGCAACCGTAAGTATAAAAATTAACATGTGCTTTTTTTTAATCATCTTTAATCTCCTTTTTAAAAAAATTGACTGCTATTATTATCTTTCTTTCATATGCCCTGAAATAAAATAGTATTCATCATTCAAGGCCTATGACGATAAACAGTTAAGATCCCTCCTTTCAGCTATAAAAACTGATGTTGTCTTTCATAATAAACAGGCATAAATAAAAATTGCTTCTTAAATTAAAAAAGTAATATATATGCCATCACTGTAAAAGATCGTAAGATACTGTAATTTATCAAAGTTTAATATTGAGTGATAGTTTCAAAACCAAATGCTATCCTAATTTTAGGCTTTGCAACCCAATATTAAGCTCTGGTTTGAGCCTGCAGATACACTCTTAAAGCCCATATTTACCACGTAAACAGGTTAAGCTGCGTATTCCGGTGAATCCGTCCACCCGTTCCGGAGTATTCCGTCCACCTGTTCCAGAGCATTCC
>CAYWNB010000035.1:19973-22545 GCA_964459195.1 uncultured Desulfobacula sp. | reverse complement strand
TTTACCATCTCAGGGTCAAGGGCAGATGTGGGTTCATCAAAGAGCATAATATTGGGTTTCATGCAAAGGCTTCTGGCAATGGCCACGCGCTGCTGCTGACCGCCGGACAGCTGGCCGGGAAATTTTTGTGCCTGCTCGGCAATCTGTACCTTCTCAAGATAGTACATGGCCGTTTCTTCCGCTTCTTTTTTAGGAACCTTTCGAACCCAGATAGGGCCCATTGTTAAATTTTCAACAATGGTAAGATGGGGAAACAGGTTAAAATGTTGAAACACCATGCCCACCTCTGATCGGACTTTTTCAATGTTCTTCAAGTCCTTGGTCAGCTCAATGCCGTCTACAATAATTTTCCCCTTTTGATGCTCTTCAAGCCGGTTGATACATCGGATAAGGGTTGATTTTCCAGATCCAGACGGCCCGCAAACAACGATGCGTTCACTTTTTTTAACTTCCAGATTAATGTTTTTTAAAACATGAAAATCCCCAAACCATTTGTGCATATCAGAGATTTTAATGATGGTCTCTTCACTTGAAACATCGATTTTGTTTGTGTTGTCTTGGTTCATAAATTATCGCTTAATAAATAAAGTTATTAAAAAATTACAGGCCTGTATCCAATTCTCGTTCCAGTTGTCTGCTGTAATTGGACATGAAAAAACAGCAGACAAAATAAATCAGTGCAATAAAAATGTAGGCTTCTGCTGAAAACCCCATCCATTTCGGTTCTGACAAGGTTGATTGGGTTGTTTTCAGCAAATCGTATAACCCGATAATAACAACCAGGGAGGTATCCTTGAACGCTGAGATTAAAATGCTGACCGACGGCGGAATAACAATTTTCAATGCCTGGGGCAAAATGATCAATCGCATGGTTTGAGGATAGTTTAACCCAATGGACTCGGCAGCCTCAAATTGGCCCGTATTCATGCCCTGCAGCCCGCCCCTGACCACCTCTGCTATATAAGCCGCCGTAAACAGGATAATGGCGACCTGGGCCCTTAAAATACCGCTGATTGAGACACCCTCGGGAAGAAACAAGGGAAAAACAACCGATGACATGAACAAAAGGCTGATGAGGGGGACACCGCGGATCAGTTCGATATAAAAAACGCTGAAAGTTTTTATCACCGGCAGATTGGACTGCCGGCCAAGGGCCAGGAGTATCCCCAGAGGATATGCTGCGGTCAAACCAAAAACAGACAGCAGCAAGGTCAGTATCAAGCCGCCCCATTTTCCGATTTCAACGGGTTCCAGCGTAAAAATGCCTCCCCGGAGCAACCCCCCCATGACCACCAAAGCGATCAGCCAGGCATACCCAAGATAGGGATTCCAATAGCGTCGATTACGGCTGATAAACAGCATGGCGACAAGTAAAACGATGGCCGTGATGGGACGCCATAGGATATGCTGGGGGTAAAACCCGAATAAAATAATTTTATAGTTGGAGGTGATGACGGACCAGCATGCCCCGGTTGCCTCCCTGCAGTTTGCATCTGGGTGCCAGCAGGCATCTAAAAACGCCCATTTAATAAAAGGAAGGACTGAAAACCACAATATACCCAGAATAATCAGCGTAAGGATGGTATTGCCAGGACTGCTGAGCAAATTTCCCCTTATCCATCCGATGACCCCTACGCTTGAAATCGGTGGTTTTACGACACTCTTATGATCGATATTTGCATGTGTTTCCATAATAACCTAAAGGATCACCTTTCTACCAGTTTCGTTTTTTTGTTGTACCAATTCATAAAGGCTGAAGTTGATAGGCTGAAGAAAAGATAAACAATCATGATCAACATCACCCCTTCGATGGCCTGGCCTGTCTGATTGATGGCAGTCCCTGCAACAGAGACAAAATCCGGATATCCAATGGCAACCGCAAGAGAGCTGTTTTTTGTCAAATTGAGCAGCTGGCTGGTTAAGGGCGGAATAATAACCCGCAATGCCTGGGGCAAAATAATCAGATTTAATAGTTGCCCGGGTTTTAAACCGATGGCCATGGCCGCCTCGGTTTGGCCCTTGGAAACAGCCTGGATGCCGGCACGAACGACTTCTGCGACAAATGCTGCCGTATATAATACAAGCCCCAGTAGAAGGGCGGCAAATTCCGGGCTGACAGCAATCCCTCCCTTGAAATTAAATCCCTTTAACACCGGCACACTCATCTGGGTTGGTGAACCGCCCGCAAGCCAGCACGCAAAAGGAAATCCAAGAACGAGAAGAATGGATACCTTGATAATCGGGAAAATCTCACCCGTGGCATCCTGCCGTTTCTTTGCCCATCGTTTAATAAAGAAAATAAGAATGGCCGCAAGGAGGACGGCAAGGGCCATATATTTATAAACAGGATGGGCTGATGGGATGCCGAAAATCAGCCCCCGATTGCACAGAAACAACCCATCAAAGGGATTAATAGCTTGTCTGGGGGAGGGCAGCATCTCGTAGAAAAAGGCATACCAGAAAAAAAGCTGCAAAAGAACGGGAATATCCTGGAAAAATTCAATATACCCTGCTGCACATTTATTGACCAACCAGTTTTTCGATAATCGGGCAATCCCTAAAAAAGTGCCCA
>CAYWNB010000035.1:18729-19873 GCA_964459195.1 uncultured Desulfobacula sp. | reverse complement strand
ATAATATCGGGAAGGATTACATAATCTTTGGCATTGGGGGCAACAGCACGGGTTCCTGCAAGCTGGGATGCATCAGAGGTCAAGGCATCACACCGGCCTGCAAAAAAGGCCTTGGCAAGTTCGGCAGTGTTTTCAATCACAACCGGATTCATTTTTATACCATTTGTTCTGAAGAAATCAGCCGCATTCATTTCCGTGGTTGTTCCGGGAAGAACACAGATAGAAGCGCCGTCCAGCTCTTTTGCACTTTTTACACCCAGGTTTTTGCGAACAAGGAACCCCTGGCCGTCGTAGTAATTAACAACACAAAAATCAAGGCCCAACTGGGAATCACGACTCAGGGTCTGGGTACAATTTCTGAAAAGAACATCGATTTCACCGGACTGCAATGCGGTAAATCTTGTTTTGGCTGTCAGCGGAGTAAATTTTATTTTATCAGGACTGCCGAAAACGGCAACGGAAACAGCTCTTGCACAATCAACATCAAGCCCTTTCCATACGCCGTTTTCATCGGCTTTACCAAATCCGAACAGACTGCCGTTAACACCGGCCTGAATATACCCCTTGGCCTTAACATCTGTCAATGTGTCTGCCATGGCAAATGTGGACATGCAAAGGACGGTGAGACAAACAGCTAACACTTTTACAAATTTCATGAATACTTCCCTCCGGTTAATTTGTTAATAATGCTGAATAATTCATTAAAAATTATTCATTCGTTGATTAATAAATAATTATCTGAAACGCTGCTTCTAACGGCATACTATATTCTTCAAGACAACGCAAGGTTTCAAGCAGTCTGTTTTTAAAAAAACAACAATATCTTTGAGACACACTCCTGGAGTATCTCCGGCAGCCTCAAAGAAATTTATTCGCCCATTTTCTCAAACCGCGCCACCTGCTCCCTGTAATAGGATTGTTTTTCTTTCGCCAGGGACAGAGCTTCTTTTGACGCCTCAATTGCCTCGGCATTTCTTTTGTTTAAGGCCAGGGCCTCGGCATAGGTATCCAGGACAAAGGCCTCCCGCTTGAGTAAAACAGCCTGGGAGGCGAGTTCAAGGGCTCTTGGAGGATCCCTGAACTTTTCATCCGGGCAGGTGGCAAACAGCCAGGCAAGATTATTCAGGGCATGAATATTTTTAGC
>CAYWNB010000035.1:14372-18629 GCA_964459195.1 uncultured Desulfobacula sp. | reverse complement strand
CCGGGCAGGTGGCAAACAGCCAGGCAAGATTATTCAGGGCATGAATATTTTTAGCGTCAATTAGAATCACATTTTCATAGGCAGCCCTAGCCTTGCCATAGGCCTTATCATTGTAGTGATAATCTCCCACAACCGCATATATGTCTGAATTCTCCGGATCTACCTCCAATTGCTGGAAGAGTATTTCCCTGGCAACATACTTTTCAAACGCTTCCTTTGCGCCACCATAGCTGAGACTATACCCTGTGTAAAACAGGGCAAGGACCAATAAAAGATACCCTATCATCATTTTTTTCACCCGCCTGTGATGACGGGCGATCAACATAGGGGATTCCTGGCATTGTTCCAGAAACCGGATTCTTTCACCGATTCCAAAATGATGCCAGTTCGGTTTGTCAATGGACTGCCGGCTCAAGGAGGCTATCTTATAAAAGGTAGAGATTAGGGAAGTTGCATCCCGTTGAAATCCATATACATGAATATCTGCCTGGCGCTCAAAATTGCGCATAAAAAACCCGAACACAAACCTGAAATACATCACAAAAAAACCAATCAACGATAGACAGATGAGGACTGGGTAGACATCACCTTTATCGATTCCCAACAAAGAGAATCCCTGGTAAACCGGACCTGCAATATAAAGCAGGAGTATCATGGGTTCAAAAAAAACAAAATTACATCCAATAAACCCGGCAAAAAAGAAGAGATAAAAAAGCATATGATATCGTTGAACATGACCAATTTCATGGAGAATAACCGCATCAAGTTCATCGTCATCCAGGGCATCCATCAGGGCTGGTGTAACCAAAATATACCGGAATCGCCCCACAAGCCCCATGACACCGGCGGTGATCATGCTGCCGCCAAAAAGCTCCCATTTTAAGATATCCGCATAATCCAATCCGGCCCTCGTGCAGGTTGCTTCAATGCGGGCCCTGTAAGCCCCCGGTTCAAGGGAGGTACACCCCCAAAGTTTTTTTATCAGAACCGGCCCAAAAACAGAAACAAGAATCAAAAATGTCAGAATATAAACAATTTCACCGGAAGTTGTATTAAAATAGGTTCGAACAGGCCCAGGGGGCAAAAACTGAATCAAATCAGCAAACAACGACAGACAAAACCAGGGAAGCAAGGCGGGCAGGGAAAATGAAATATTTGAACCGACAAAACTCTTTTTGGTCAGATTTCTGGGGAAATATCGTTTTTGAACCCCATAGGCTGCATTCCAGATAATCACCAGGTAAGAAAGAAAGAGTCCCAGGAACAAAACAGCGGCAAGGGTGGGGATACGGGCAAACAACCAGACATCTGCAAAAAAAAGAGGGAGCCTGAACACATAAATATTGGCAGCAAAAAGCATTAACGCCACCATGGACAATTTTGAAATTGCCCTGTTAATGGAATGGTCCAGCCCGAAAAAAGACCCTTTGTCACCCCTTTGGGCGAGCCTTTTAAACCATGCATAGCAGATCACAGCAAATACAGCCGCAGATATCAGGCTGTAATAAAGGTTATTTGGGTTGAAATTTTTGGTTTTATCAAAAAGTTCAAAAGAGGCATAGATCAAAAGGGCGATCAGAAAATATAAAAAATTTGAAAACACGAGAAAATTTCCTTAACTGATAATGCCGTAATCGGCAAACATGCTTAACACCATCCAGGATTTAACATCAAATTTAAGACCCGGTTTTGAGATCAATCCTTTGGCCGCTTCTCGGGAAAGCAGTATCACCTCAATTTCCTCGGACATCTCGTTGAATTCATTGCTGGGGGTTCCTTCACATTCAACAAACAAAAGGCTGATGGTTTCATCTGTCATCCCCGATGAGGAATAAATGGAGGGACTTTGTTTCAAAACCCGGGTGATTGCCAGGCCTGTTTCTTCAAGAAGTTCGCGTTCCCCTGCCTGGACAATAGTTTCTCCTTTGTCCACAAGGCCTGCGGGAAATCCATACTGACAACCGCCCAGAGCGACCCGAAACTCCTTGATAATCACTAATTTTTCCGCTTGCCGATGAAAGGGGACCACGACCACGGCATCCGCACCCACCTTCTCCTGGTTCAAGGGATCGGGATCTTGAGACCGGGATGCAAACACCCAGTTTTTAATATTTTTTGCCCGATCCCTGTATTGAATGGAAAACAGGTTCACATGTTTGCAGTCGGTTATTTTTTCTATCTGGCAGATTTCCATCCCAACTCCTCCATCCCAATTCCTCCATCATAACGCCTTTGCCCCACGGGTTACCGTATTATGATAAGCATTGAAAACACAAAATACCACCCAAAGGCAATGACTGTTGCAAAGAAGTCAAAAAATTACAAGAAATTTTAATTGATAACCATATATTGTGATAAATTATCAACACCGGGAATAAATTTTGCTTATCTTAAACATGAACTGCTTATAAAAGGATTAAATCCAAAGGAACGGAAAAATATGAAAATTTTAAAAGGAGACCTGATTTCGCTGGCCCTGTCAGGCAAGTTTGATGTTATCATCCACGGGTGCAATTGTTTTTGCAGCATGGGTGCGGGCATTGCACAACAGATAAAAAAGAGTTTTCCCCTTGCCTTTCATGCAGATCTTGAAACCGAGTCAGGGGACAGGGCAAAGCTTGGAACCTATTCAAGGGCAATCGTTAAGATCAGCGGGACCCCCCTGACAATCATAAACGGATATACCCAATACCACTATTCAGGGCCCCATGTGCTGGCAGATTATGATGCAATTGCGGCCCTGTTTTCCCGGGTCAAAAGGGATTTTTCAGGAAAAAAAATAGGGTATCCACGGATAGGCGCCGGCCTTGCAAAAGGAGACTGGAAAAAGATAAGTGAGATTATCGATTCCCAACTTGCAGGAGAAAATCACACATTGGTTAAATATTTGAGTTTGCAAAAATAGTGTTTTTGACATAAAATCATGATTTAAAAAATTAATTTTATTACCAGGTAGGCAAACTATTATGATCAAGGTAGGCATTGCAGGCGCATCAGGCTATACAGGAGTAGAACTTGTCAAATTGATTTCCAACCACCCCCAGGCCCGGTTGGAAGCAATTACTTCCAGCAGTTACAAGGGAAAGCCACTAACAGATATCTTCCCATCCATGCGCGGTTTTGAATCCCTCATTTGTGAAGATCTGGATGCACGCGCACTCGCAAACCGGGTGGACGTCATGTTTCTTGCCCTGCCTCATAAGGTTTCCATGGCATATGCAGCGCCATTAATAGAGCAGGGAATTAAAGTTATTGACCTGTCTGCTGATTTCAGATTCAGCGACCCTGCTGCCTATGAAAAGGCCTACCAGCCACATACTGCCAAGGATCTTCTAGCCCAAAGTGTTTATGGTCTGTCTGAAATCTACCGGGACCAGATTAAGACAGCCAGAATCATTGGAAACCCCGGATGCTATCCCACCACAATTCTTCTGGCCCTGCTCCCCCTTGTCAGGGAGAAACTCATACACCTTGAAGGGATCATCTCCGATTCTAAATCCGGTGTCAGCGGAGCCGGCAGATCCCTTTCTCTGACAGCCCACTATTGTGAGGCAAACGAATCCTTTGCCCCTTACAAAATAGGAAACCATCGGCATACCCCGGAGATAGAGGAAATTTTAAGTATCCATGCCGAAGAAAAGGTCAAAATCACCTTTGTACCACATCTGGTACCGGTTACAAGGGGAATGGTCTCCACAATTTATGGGCAGGCCGCCCCATCTGTCTGCCTTAAAGATATTCGTCTGGCATACCGAAAATGGTATATAGAAGAACCCTTTGTCCGGCTGCTACCCGACGGATGTTTTCCTGCCATGTCCCATGTCAGGGGAACCAATTGCTGTGATATTGGATGCCATTTTGATACAGACACAGGTAGAATCATCCTTGTCTCTGCCATTGATAACCTGTTAAAAGGTGCTGCAGGGCAAGCCGTTCAAAATATGAACATCATGTTTGGGCTGGCCGATGAAACTGGTTTGGATTATGTTCAGACCCCCTTGTAATGGGGGTCAGGCTTGCGTTGTTGCGCTTTTAACAAAAGCGCAACAACGCAAGCCTGACCCCTTCCACAAACATTGTGCTTGACAACCATTAATTATCTAACTAAGAAAGTGATAATGAAAAAAAGAATAAATATTTGGTTTCATTCCGGTTCAAATTCCGATATCAAGGAGATCTCCATTCACAAGCTAGGGGTGTTATTTTTCATCCTTGTTGTCATGGGGGCCGGGGCAAGTCTCGCCTATCTGGGATATG
>CAYWNB010000035.1:0-14272 GCA_964459195.1 uncultured Desulfobacula sp. | reverse complement strand
TTTTTCATCCTTGTTGTCATGGGGGCCGGGGCAAGTCTCGCCTATCTGGGATATGACTATCATCGTCTAAAGACCACATCGTTTAAGAACAATGCCCTGACACAGACCATTGATTCATACCGCACTGACATCCACAACCAGAGGGAGCAAATTCAGGCTTTTGCTAAAAATATTGAAGTTCTCAAAAAACAAGTATACAATCTTTCAAAACTGGAAGGCAAAGTCAGGCTGATTGCCGACATTAAAAAATCAGGAGGATCTTCGGGTTTCATCGGTATTGGCGGGATTCCGGAAAATGACCTTGAACAGAATATCCCCCTCGAGAACAGACACAACAACCTGATCCGGAAAATGCATGAACAGGTAAGCCAGACCACTTTGGCTGCCAAACAACAGGTACTTAATTTTGAAGATCTCATCAAACACCTTGAGAAAAAAAAGAATTTTCTGGCATCAACCCCATCCATCAGACCGGTTGACGGCTGGATCACCTCCAAGTTCGGATACCGGAAATCGCCTTTCACAGGGAAAAGGACCTTTCATTCAGGTCTTGATATTTCAAACAAGACAGGGACCAAAATCATCACAACTGCAAACGGTAAGGTTTCCTATGCAGCCCCTAAATCACATTTTGGCAATCTGGTTATTATTGACCATGGATATGGCAGGGTAACCAAATACGGCCACCTGGAAAAAATCCTGGTCAAACCGGGTCAACGTGTAAAAAGAGGGGATGTTATCGCCCTTCTAGGCAACACCGGCAAAAGCACCGGTCCCCATGTTCACTATGAGGTTCGCATCAATGGTGTTCCCACCAACCCGCAGAAATATATTCTTAATTAGCCCCTGTCCCACTTTTGCTGAGTCCCCCCCCATCAAAAGAATCAATTTATTTTAATTTTTTGTTTTATTTTCCTGATTAATGCTTATATATTTTACAAAGAAAATTTAAATGGCAACATACTTAACCCTATTATAACTTATGAACAGGTAAAATTTAAATGGTACTCAAATTTTTCACAAAGGTCTTTGGCTCCAGCAATGACCGGCTATTAAAAACGCTTCAGCCCATTTTAGATAAAATCAACCTTCTTGAACCCCAGATGCAGTCACTGTCCGATGAACAGATGCCCCAAAAAACCCAGGAATTCAAGGAGCGGTTTAAAAACGGCGAAACCCTGGATGATATTTTGCCGGAAGCCTTTGCCCTGGTAAGGGAAGCCTCTGTCAGAATCCTTGGCATGCGCCATTTTGATGTGCAGCTCATTGGCGGAATTACCCTCCACCAAGGCACCATTGCTGAGATGAAAACAGGAGAAGGAAAAACCCTGATGTCCACCCTTCCGGCTTATTTAAATGCAATTTCCGGCAAAGGGGTTCACATTATTACGGTCAATGACTACCTGGCCCGACGGGATGCCGACTGGATGGCCAAAATTTATAATTTCCTCGGCTTGAGCGTCGGGGTGGTTCTCCATGGGTTGGACGACCAGGAAAGAAAAGAGGCCTATGGCGCGGACATCACCTATGGTACCAACAATGAGTTCGGGTTTGATTATCTGAGGGACAACATGAAATTTGAAAGGGAAAACCTTGCCCAGGGCGACCTCAACTTTGCCATTGTGGATGAGGTGGACTCTATTCTCATTGATGAGGCAAGGACGCCTTTGATCATTTCAGGCCCGGCTGAAAAATCCACCCATTTTTATACCCAGGTTAATACCATTATCCCGGCCTTCAAACCAGAAATAGACTATACCCTGGACGAAGAATCCAAAAGCGTCTCTCTCACAGAGGAAGGAATTGCCAAGGGAGAAGAGCTCTTGTCGGTGGATAACCTATATGATCCCGCCAACATTGAGATGCTCCACCATGTCAACCAGGCCCTGAAGGCCCACACCCTGTTCAAGCGGGATACCGATTATATTGTAAAAAATGATCAGGTGGTGATTGTGGATGAGTTTACCGGACGGTTGATGACGGGAAGGCGATACAGCGAAGGCTTGCACCAGGCACTTGAGGCAAAGGAAAACGTTAAAATTGAAAATGAAAATCAGACCCTTGCCTCCATTACCTTTCAAAACTTTTTCAGGATGTATGACAAACTGTCCGGAATGACAGGCACCGCAGAGACAGAAGCCCCTGAGTTCAAAAAAATATATGATCTGAATGTTCTGGTAATCCCCACCCATCAACCCATGGTCCGCAAAGATTTTCCCGACCTGATTTATAAGACCCCGACAGAAAAATACAATGCCGCCATCCAAGAGATCATACAGCTTCATAAAAAAGGTCAGCCCGTGCTTGTGGGAACCATTTCCATTGACGTCTCCGAAGATCTGAGTAAAAAACTCAAGAAACGAGGGGTTCCCCACACGGTCTTGAACGCCAAGCACCATAAGGAAGAGGCAGAAATCATCGCCAATGCAGGGCAGAAAGGGGCCGTGACCATTTCCACCAACATGGCTGGCCGTGGTACAGATATCAAACTTGGAGACGGGGTCACGGACCTTGGAGGACTGCATATCCTGGGCACCTCCCGCCATGAATCCCGACGAATTGACAACCAGCTTCGGGGTCGTTCCGGAAGGCAGGGAGACCCGGGCAGTTCACGGTTTTATCTGTCCCTTGAAGACGATTTACTCAGAATATTCGGCGGAGATAAAATCCATGCCGTCATGGACCGCCTGGGAATTGAAGAAGGGGAACATATTGAACACACCTTTATTTCCAAGGCCATTGAAAATGCCCAGGCAAAGGTGGAAGGCCACAACTTTGAGATCAGAAAGCATTTGCTTGAATATGATGATGTCATGAACCAGCAAAGGGAAGTCATCTACCGACAGCGACGCCAGGCGTTGCAGGAAGACAATTTAAAATCTGTCATCCTGGAAATGATCGAGGATAAGGCCTATGAACTGGTAAATGAATTTTCCGATGAAAAAACCCCCATTAAAGACTGGGACATGGGAGGCGTTGAATCGGGGGCAAAAAAGTTATTTGGTTTTCCCGTTGATTTGACACTGGCTGTGCGAGAAAACCAGGACCGGGACCAGGTGTCTGACGTTATCTTTGAATTGGCCAAAGACCATTACCTTGAAAAAGAAACTCTCATCGGAGAAGAGCAGATGCGGCAACTGGAACGGTTTATTGTCCTTCAGACCGTTGACACCCGGTGGAAAGAGCATTTGTTGTCCATGGATCATCTAAAAGAAGGCATCGGGTTGAGGGGATATGCCCAGCAGGATCCCTTGCGGATCTATAAAAAGGAAGGGTTTGACATGTTCCATGGCCTCATGGAAATGATCAAGGAAGAGGTGGTGGATATCTTGTTTAAAATTCAGATAACCGGTGCACCTCGTGTGGAGGAGATAAAGCAAAAGGAGCAGCAGAACCTGACCTTTTCCCACTCCGATGAATCCACCGTGAAAAAACCCGTGAAGCGGAGCCAGGAAAAAGTCAACAGAAACGATCTTTGCCCCTGCGGCAGCGGCAAGAAATATAAAAAATGCTGTATGCCCTAGGAGAAAAATATGACATCCACGGATTCAACAACAAAAACAGGGATCTCATCAAAATCCAAAGAAGATCATCCGCCCATGTATAAAGTCCTTCTGCACAACGACAATTATACGACCATGGAATTTGTAGTAGAAATTCTTGTTACGGTTTTTGGAAAATCACTTGAAAAAGCAAACCAAATAATGCTTAATGTACATAATAAGGGAAAAGAAGTGTGTGGGATTTATCCTTTGGAGATTGCAGAAACAAAAATGGAAACCGTACACAACCTGGCAAGCAACAAGGGGTTTCCCTTAAAAAGCACAATGGAAAAGGAGTAGCATCATGATCAGCAAAGAACTCAGTACAGCCCTCGGTTTTGCCGTACGGGAAGCAAAAAAAAGAAGGCATGAATATGTATGTGTAGAACACGTTCTTTACGCCATCCTTAACCATGAAACCGGTTTGGAAACCATTGAGAAATGTGGGGGGAGCCCAAATCAGATAAAAGATGAACTGGAAAAATTTTTTGATGAAAAACTCACCAAAATAGAAACCAAAGATGAATATGTTCTCCAGCAGACCATAGGGTTCCAGCGAATGATACAACGGGCCATCAACCATGCCAGATCCGCTGAAAAAAGTGAGGTGAACCTTGGGGACATTCTTGCTTCCATCTTCCAGGAAAAAGACTCCCATGCGGCCTTCTACCTGGAATCCGAAGGGATCACCCGGTTGGACGTGCTCAAATACATTTCCCATTCAAGCGAACCTGATAAAAAGTCCAAAAGCAGCCAGGACCTTTCCCAAAGGATGTTTCCCCAGGCAAATCCCAAGCCCAAGCGTCAGCAGAAAAAAGATCCCCTTGAAGCCTTTACCACCGACCTGTTAAAAAAGGCTGTGGACAATAAAATCGACCCCCTCATCGGCCGTGGAAATGAAATGGATAGGGTGATGCAGGTGCTCTGCCGCAGAAGAAAGAATAATCCCATACTGGTAGGAGACCCGGGCGTTGGCAAAACCGCCATTGCAGAAGGACTTGCCTTAAGAATCCATGCCAATCAGGTGCCGGATCTGTTGGAAAACTGTGAACTGTTTTCCCTGGACATGGGCACCCTTCTTGCCGGGACCAAATACCGAGGAGATTTTGAACAGCGGCTCAAGGACGTGATCAATGCCCTGGAAAAGAAAAAAAATGCCCTGCTCATCATTGATGAAATTCACACGGTTATAGGTGCCGGGGCGACCACCAGCGGTTCAATGGATGCCTCAAATATTCTCAAACCGGCCCTTTCTTCAGGTGATATCAAGTGCATCGGTACCACCACCTATGAAGAATATAAAAACCATTTTGAAAAAGACCGGGCCTTTTCAAGACGATTTGAAAAGATTGAAGTGGCCGAACCCAGTGTGGATGAGACCTGTGAGATTTTAAAGGGACTTCGTCCCTATTATGAAGCGCACCATGGTCTGAAGTATTCGGATCAAACCATAGAGGCGGCTGCCTATCTGTCTGACAAATATATCAATGACCGGCTGCTGCCGGATAAGGCCATTGATGTGATGGATGAAACCGGCGCTTATCTTCGGCTTAAGGGCGCTGGCAAACGAAAGAACGTCAGCACCAAAGATATTGAAACCATTGTGGCAAAAATTGCAAAGGTACCTGTCACCTCTGTGACATCAACGGACAGGGCCAATCTTGAATCCCTGCCGGAGAGACTTTTCAAGGTTATCTACGGCCAGGATGACGCCATAACCACACTAACCACCGCCATCAAACGCTCCCGGGCAGGCCTTGGTGCACCAGACCGGCCCATTGGTTCCTTTTTGTTCATGGGCCCAACCGGTGTGGGAAAAACAGAAGTGGCCAAACAGCTGGCAGCCAATATGGGGATTGAATTTTTAAGATTTGACATGAGCGAGTTCATGGAAAAACACGCGGTGTCAAGGCTCATCGGTGCTCCTCCCGGCTATGTGGGATTTGAACAGGGCGGTATTTTAACCGACAGTATTCGAAAACATCCCCACTCAATCCTGCTGCTGGATGAAATTGAAAAAGCCCATATGGATCTGTATAATATCCTGCTCCAGGTCATGGATTATGCCACCCTGACCGATAACAACGGCAAGTCAGCCGATTTTCGAAACGTGATTCTTATCATGACCTCAAACGCCGGGGCCAGGGAAATGGATGCCAACAATATTGGATTTGGTTCCCAGACCGCCCAGACAGATTCCAAAGGACTAAAGGCCGTTGAAAAAACCTTTAGTCCTGAATTTAGAAATCGCCTGGACAATATTGTTCAGTTCAATCATTTGTCTAAAAAAGTCATGGAAATGATCGTGGACAAAAACATGGGGGAACTGAAAACCATGCTGAAAGCAAAGAAAATTTCCTTAAGTTATTCTGCCAAGGCCCGCACCCATCTTGCTCTCAAGGGATATGATCCCAAATTTGGAGCCAGACCCCTGGCCCGGTTTATTCAAACAACCATAAAAGACAAGCTCACCGATGAAATTCTTTTTGGCAAACTTGAAAAAGGAGGAAAACTTTCCATCGGCCTGAAGAATGATGCGTTGACCTTTTCTGTAAAATAACTAAATGCCCATTTTCAGGTTATCAGAAAGAATCGAATTTCCGCCTGCACGGCTTGCAAGATCCGACGGACTTCTGTGTATTGGGGGAGACCTTTCTTTGGCGAGACTGCTGCTTGCCTATCAAAATGGTATTTTCCCCTGGTTTTCGGAAAAGGAACCCCTGTTATGGTGGTCTCCGGACCCCCGGCTGGTATTGTTTCCCAAGACCATTAAAATTTCTCGAAGCCTGAAAAAAAAAATCAACAAAACCCCCTTTCGGATCACGGTGGACAATGCCTTTGAACAGACCATTGTCTCATGTGCCCAGCCAAGACGGGACAAGTATGAAGGAACATGGCTCGTGGAGGATATGATAGAGGCCTATATCCAACTCCACAAACACGGATATGCCCATTCCATTGAGACCTGGCAGGGAAATGATTTGGTTGGCGGCCTATACGGGGTAACCTTGGGAGGATCTTTTTTTGGAGAATCCATGTTCAGTCGTGCCAGTGATGCCTCAAAAATTGCCCTGACAGCCCTTGCAACTCTTTTAAATGCCAAAGGGTTTGATATGATCGACTGCCAGGTAACCACCCGCCATCTGCTCAATATGGGGGCAGTTGAAGTTTCCAGGGAGACATTTCTTAACGCCTTAACCCCTTCTGTCACCAGACAAATGAACCCTGATATTTGGGATCCTTGCCATCTTTTGGATCCCCTTCCCGTAAAAAAAAGTTGCCTATGAACTGGTGGCAGGAATTACCCTATAAGATCAGCCCCTATTTATTTCAAATCAACGGGTTTCAGGTGCGATACTACAGCCTCATGTATATTGCGGCCTTTGGCAGCGTCTATTGGCTAGTGGCATACCGGCTCAAAACCGAACCCTGGCACCTTTCCAGGGAGCTCGTACATGATTTTTTTGTGTGGGCAGCTGTGGGCGTTATTCTCGGCGGCAGACTCGGTTATGTGGTGTTCTATAATTTCCCCTATTTTCTGGACCACCCTTTGGAAATTTTTCTACCCTTTGATCTTTCCAATGGATTTAAATTTACCGGTATTTCCGGAATGTCTTTCCACGGAGGCCTTCTGGGGGTTGTGATGGTATTTTTTCTCTATTGCCGAAAACACAAGATGAATATTTGGAATTTTTCCGATTTGATATGTCCGGCTGTACCCCTGGGATACACCTTTGGCAGGCTTGGAAATTTTTTCAATGCCGAGCTGTTTGGAAGAGCAACCACCCTGCCCTTTGGGATGTACTTTCCCACCGACACCACCCATACCCTGCGCCATCCCTCCCAACTTTATGAAGCTTTTTTCGAAGGCATCCTCCTGTTTATAATTTTATGGTCCGTCAAACGCCACCCGAAAACAAAACATCGCATATTTGCTTTATACCTTATGGGGTATGGCTTCATCCGTTTCATCATTGAATTTGTCCGGCAACCTGACCCCCATTTAAATTATCCCTGGTTCATCTTCACCATGGGACAGCTTTTGTGTGCGGCAATGATGGCCTCAGGTATTGTACTTGTGTTTTTACAACGCAGAAGTCCCCTAAAATCACCTTGACAAAAATGGTTTCATTATCATTGTTCTTAACAATATAAACCCCTTTGGGAGAAAAAACATGCTCTTGCGACTTTTTTTATGTTTTACCCTCATCCCGGTAATTGAGCTTTACCTTTTAATAAAGGTGGGGACGGTCATTGGCGGCTTCAACACCATCTTAATTGTCATCTTGACCGGGTTTGCCGGTGCCTGGTTAGCCCGCATGGAAGGTCTGAACACCATGTTAAAGGTCAGGCGGAATCTTGACCAGGGCATTATGCCAGCAGAAGATCTCATGGATGCCCTGATCATCGTCATCGCAGGACTTGTCCTCATTACCCCGGGATTGATGACAGATGCATTCGGTCTGATGCTGCTTTGGCCGGTGACCCGGAATGCATTCAAACGGTTTTTAAGGAAAAAATTTGACGAGCTGAAGTCCAAGGGAGATATCAATATCACCCGGTTTCATTAATTTTATATTATTGTCCCGATTTTATCCTGCCCCATAAAGGAGAAGACCTTTGTTTAATATAATGATTGAATCCATCCTTGCGATAGGGTACCCTATCGAGGTTAAACAAGGACACCCAAAGGAAGCCCTGGAATATGACAAGGTTTTTTTTAATGGTTTTAGCTAAAAGGACTAAATGGACGTAAAAACCCAAATTCTTAAAATGGTGCAGAAAAGGGAGAGTGATATCCCAACGCTCCCCGTCGTTATTGACAGAATCATAAGTGTTGCCTCCGATGAAAAAACAACTACCGAAGAACTCGCCGATGTCATATCCTACGATCAGGGAATGAGCAACAAACTCTTAAAACTTTCCAATTCAATATATTATGCGCAAAAGACCAAGGTTGAAACCATAAAACGGTCTATCTCGGTCATTGGATTTGATGAAATTATCGGCATTGCCCTTGGCATGGGAATTCTTTCTGCTGTTACGGATAAATCAGGGTTAAGCCTGGACATGAAAGCCCTGTGGATTCACGGAATCGGAGTTGCAACCGTGTCAAAGGAACTGGCCATAAGGACCAACCCTGGCATTGCAAGCAAAATATTTATCCCTGCTCTTCTCCATGACATGGGCAAGATCATCTTTACCATGTATTTTAAAGAAGAATATATGAAGGTCCGGCAGTTTGCCATTGAAAATAAAAAACCATTGTATTTTGCGGAAAACGCAATCTTCAAACTGGACCATTCCATCTTGTCTGCCCTGTTAATGAAACGGTGGAATTTTCCCCAATCCATTATGATCCCCTGTAGATTTCATCACTCCCCAGAATCTGCGCCTGCAAAATTTCGACACCAGGCCTTGATTATCAATCTGGCAAACTATCTGACCCAGAAAGCAGGAATCGGGCACAGTGGAAATCCCGTGCCCGTCACCATCAAAAATGCCCCAATAAAAATCGGCGTAAATGAATCTGTCCTTCGATTGACCATTGACCAGCTCAAGCGCAAGGAAAATGATATAAAAGAATTTTTTAAGATTACAACGGCCTAACGACTATAGATCCTTAAGTTTTCGTTCCCCAGAAGAATTTCTGGCCGAACGGGTAAAGGTATTCAAGCTTTCTTCCAACGCTTGAAATTCCAGGGCAGAGTTCACATCAATGCACGTGCCTGCGGGATGCTCAAAAGCAGTTATCACATCCATTATTGTTAGGGATTCAATATCAATTGCAGGGGAATACCCTTGGTAACCTTGAAAAGAAGTGACCTGGAACAAAAGATTCGATGCCAATAATTTTTCCAAAAGAATTTTGATATTTTTTAAGGGAAGCTTCAATTCCTTTGATATCTCAAGGTCAGTTGCCGGTGAATCACCTTGGGCAAATCGTTTGACACACGATAAGACCATTCTCAATGCAATCAGTTTTTGTTGGTGCAAACTCAACTTATCATAGTCGGGCCCATCGGTCTCAAGGCTGGCTGTATTTTCCCAGACAAAGGCAATCTCTGCACCATACAATAAAACAACCCAGGAGAGTTGAAGCCAGATGAGAAATAAGGGCAGGGCTGCAAAACTACCATAAATCGCATTATAATTGGAAACCCCCACCTGAAATTTCAAATAAAATATCTGGACAAGCTGAAAAATAGTACCGGCTATGATTGCCCCGACAGCGGCAGCCGTGACATCTATCTTTTTGTTGGGGATGATCACATAAAAAAAGACAAACAGTATCCAGATGGATAGAAAGGGAAAAATATTGAATCCAAAAGAGATCAAATTTTCTATACTGGCCGGCAGGTTGAGGTATTCAATAAAATTTTTAAGACGGGTGGTGACAAAAAGAGTGGCGCTGCTTGAAAAAATCATCAATAGCCCGGCTGCAATGGAGATGGTCATATAATCAGTAATTTTCCGGAGAATGGGTCTGTCTTCTTGTACCCACCAAATTTGATTAAAGGCATTCTCAATGTGTCCCAGAAGCTTTACCAGGGAATACACGAGTAAGATGATCCCAATAATTGCCATGGGCCCGCCATGGGTCTTTTCCAGTAGATTGTTTGAAAATTCCAGTACATTCTTGATAATCTCTTCCTGGCCTTCAAGCATGACCAGGACCTTGGCTTCTAGGAACTGCTGAAACCCGAACCCCTTGGCAATGCCAAAGGCCATGGCCATGACCGGAACAATGGCAAAAAGGGAATACAGGGTCAGGGAAGATGCCCTCAAAGAACAGCGATCCCGATGAAATTCCTTAAAGGAAGAAACAATGACCCTGAAGCATTTTTGATACCATAAAAACAATTCTTTTTTATAGTCCATACCGAGTTAACCCCTCTGTTTTAAGCCATTTTTTTAATCTTTTAAGCCCTTCTTCGGTTGAGACGGCAGGCGCATACCCAAGCTCCTTTTTTGCCCGGGAAATGTTAAACCAATGGGATGTGGCCAGCTCCTTTGCCGCAAATCGGGTCATGGGCGGATCTTTTTTAATCCCCAATGTTTTGTAAATCAATTCAAACAGACCGCCTGCCAGATAAGCGGTTCCGGCAGAGACCCGACCTTTGATAGGGGGCAGCCCTGCAGCAGCGAGGAAGGCATTGGCCAAGGTCCATTTTGAGATGGGTTCATCCTGGCTGATAAAATAAATATTTCCTGAAAGCAAAGGATCGGTTAAAAGTTTTTCCGCAGCAAGGATATGGGCATCGGCTGCATTGTCCACATAAATGGTATCGGTTAGATCGCCCCTGGGACCAATCTTTCTTAAGCGTTTGGCCCGGCGAAGGATCTTGGGAACCAGGTGGTTGTCTTCCGGCCCCCAGATCAAGTGGGGCCGGAGAATAATGGCGGCTAACCCCATTTTGGCAGCACCCAGAACCAATTTTTCCGCCATGGCCTTGGTTTCAGGATAGGGTGCCAGATAGGTTTCAGGATAGGGAATGGATTCATCCAGATTTTCCATATCAAACGCATCAAAGATCACACTGGGAGAACTGGTATGGATCAGCCGGGCCACATGATTTGCCCGACAGGCCTCTATCACATGCTTTGTTCCCGTGACATTGATTGAATAATAACTTTGAAAGCTTCCCCAAATACCTGGTTTTGCAGCCACGTGAAATACAGTATCCATTCCTTGAAACGCCTTTACAACCTGCGTTTTATTGCATAAATCTCCTTGAATTTGTGCAACACCCAATGCCTCCAATTGTGGATACCATTGCCGGGAAAAAGAGGTGACCTTCAATCCTCTTTGGGTCAGTTTACGGGCGATAACCTTTCCCAGGAACCCCCCACCCCCGGTGACCAAGACATTCTCAATTTTCATTTTTTCCTTTTTCAGTGATCCGTACCGCCACTGGCTAAAATATTTTCCCATAAAATTTTACATCTGTGCTTGACAAAAGGCCTGTTTTAAAGTAGAAATTGCCTACTTTTGCTGAGCGGGAATAACTCAGTGGTAGAGTGCGACCTTGCCAAGGTCGAAGTCGCGGGTTCAACTCCCGTTTCCCGCTCCAGCTTTTTCTTCTTTTTTTTACCGAATCGACCACCCCAATAAAAAAACACCTTAACAGATTAAACCTGAGTTCAAAAATCAAGTACCTGACCTATTTTTTCCTTTATTGCCAGCTCATAAACAGCTGAGGCAACGGTCAGATCAAACAATGCCATGCCAACGGATTTAAAAAAGAGGGTTTTATTCTCCAGGTCAACCGGTTTTGTAATCAGGCCGGAAAATGCCTCCACTTTTTCAGGTTTCACGATCCTTTTTTCAAGGGGGATACAAATATCCCCGGACTCTTTGGCGGCAAACAAGGTATCCGCATATACATGGTCCGCTGTTGAAATAACCGCATCGGGAAATTCCTTCATATCCGGCCGAAAGGATCCAATGGAAATAAATGTTTTCCCTTTTACAAGGGATGGATCATCCTTAAACAAGGGCTTGGAACTTGTGGTGGCGGCAATAATAAGCTGGGAGGATTTCACCAGATCTTCTGAATTGTCCGTGGTCACATAGGTGACATCAGGAAACTCCGATTTAAGAATCCGGGCCATTTTATCAGCGGATGCAAGGCTTAAATCTTTAATCCATAATTTTTTTATCCTCCGGTTAAAAAGGAGATACCGTGCCTGGCTGAGTCCCTGGACCCCTGCCCCCAGGATACCGGCGGTTTCAATATTTTCAGGCGTTAACAATGCAACCCCTAAGCCCCCGACGGCACCTGTTCTTTGGGCCGTGAGGGCAGCACCGTCCATAATGGCCAGGGGCTTACCGTTTTTGTTATCGGCCAGTACCAGCACCCCATTAACAACGGGCTGGTCATATTGAGTCGCATCGGGAAAGACAGACACCAGTTTTGTTGCAAAAAAATCATTGCTGAAACAGGGCATCAGCAACAGGGTATTTTGCTCATTTTCAACATGTATCCGGTCCGGCATGGTATAGGAATTGTTCAAAACAAGTTCATAGGCATTTTTAACGGCATTCTGAATGATTCTCTGGTCGATTTTTTGGATATCTCGTTTACTTATAAATAACATGTAATCTCCCCTGGATGATGTACGGTTTATTCTTAATTACCATAGGAAAGTATAAATCTCCACGAAAACTAGATTTTCGTTTTCCTGATTCACAAAACTGGGTGCACAAACCTGATTCATAAAAAGGCAGATCTCTTTTACTTTCAGATAAAAGTGTGATAAAAAGTTCAGTCTGCCATGCCGATTAAAAAATTGGTTAATAAATATTCAAGGATAGTGTTTGTGAAAAAAAATGAAAAGGTTCTGTGCATTCATCGAGACCGTTTACCCCACCCATGGATCAAACCTAAAAGCATTGTACCCTTGGGTCTGACCACATTCATTGAAACATGCACCCAAAGCGGATTTGACTTTATCAATCGCGAAGAAGCAGAACAAGATCCCTCCCTAAAGCAGGTAATTCCCTATATTCTCCTTCAGAATCAACGCTCGGATCAGACGGCCGTCTATAACCGCCAGGGAAATGAAAAACGCCTCCATGATCTTTGGTCCCTTGGAATTGGCGGGCATATCAATCCCATTGATCAAAAAAATGGGGCGTCATTCAAGGATATTTTGATATCGGGTATGGAACGGGAACTGGATGAGGAGCTCATAAAAAGGCCTGGCTGGGACAAGGCAAAATTTGTCGGAATTATCAGTGAAGATATCACCGATGTGGGCAGTGTCCATCTAGGTGCGGTGTTTCAAATTCTTACCAAAACCCCGGAATCCTATCTCCCCGGCCCCGAACTTTCCCAGTTTCAATGGGCAGAAAGCAAGAAGCTAAGTCAATTAAATCTGGAACTCTGGTCTGAATTGGCCCTGACATTGATTTCACTTTAACAGATTCAAGACCTTTAATACTACAGAGTTTTTATCTTTAAGCACCCTGGAGCCACGGGTGATTTTGCAGAGACTGATACCATATTTTTCAGCAATTTTCCGCTGGGTCACTCCATTGTGGAGGTCTTTTAGCAATTTCCATCTCAAGGAGATATCATCCAGCTCGGCAGGGGTAAAGATATCATTGAAAAACCGGTTTAGCTCATCCAGATCATTGATGGACGAAATAATTTTTAGCAATTCCTTATCTATGGTCATATGTTTTTCCAGATTCACGTTTATATCAAAAGCGAATAATATTTTATCTATCTTTTATCTATCTTTTAGCCCTATGTTTTAAAATCTGACTCCCTATCCAGCTCTCCAAAGGACTGGACCTGGTAAGTATAAACGTTCAATCCGCTTTTTTCCCACTCAGAAGAAGACAATCCGGCTTTCATGCAAAGCTGGGTCAAAAATTCTTCCGGTTCCGGCAGCTGATTCCACACCTGGGGTAAAAAGGTAGCCCGATGATGATCTTTTTCAAGTATCACCCCATCAATCCCCGGGGCAAGGCTTGAAATCAGCTCTTTTGCGCCTTTATAGACCAGCCGTTCCGGTTTGGTCAAAATACTGATTTCAATATCGATCAGGTCCAGTTCGTCCAAGGCCAAAGGAGAAAATCGGCTATCTTTAAAGGCAGCAGATACAGCATTCTCCCGAACCCCTTGCACCAGTGTTTTTACAGGTTCAATATTTCCAATACACCCTCGAAGCCTTCCCTTTTTGTGCAGGGTAACAAAGACACCCCGTTTTTTTTCCAG
>CAYWNB010000034.1:16272-23684 GCA_964459195.1 uncultured Desulfobacula sp. | reverse complement strand
CGAGGTAAGCAATGAGTATTGAACTGATGACACTGGCCATGTTCGCCACCCTTATTCTGGCCATCACCCTGGGGCATCCCCTGGCCTATACTCTGGCTGCGGTGGCCGCCCTGTTTGGTCTGATTGACAACGGGTTTTCCATTCCCATGCTCTTTGACCTGTTTGCCAACAACGCCTGGGGATTGATGAACAATTATACCCTGGTGGCCATCCCCCTGTTTATTCTCATGGCCCAGCTTCTGGATCGGTCCAAGGTGTCAGATGCGCTTTTTGAATCCTTGTACATCGTTCTGGGCGGTATCAAAGGGGGCCTGGGTCTTGCCGTGGTTGTGGTCTGCACCGTGTTTGCCGCCACCACCGGCATCATTGGAGCATCGGTGGTGGCCATGGGCCTTTTGGCGACACCGGCCCTGGTCAACAAAGGGTATCAAAAGGAATTGACCGCCGGCATCATCTGTGCCTCCGGCACCCTGGGCATACTGATCCCCCCTTCCATCATGATGGTGGTCTACGGCGGGCTTACCGGTCTCAAAGAAACCTCGGTGGGCAATTTGTTTGCCGGTGCCATTCTACCCGGCCTGATTCTGGCCTGCCTTTATTTTGTCTATATTCTGATTCGCTGTAATCTTGACCCCTCCCTGGGGCCTCCCATTTCAAAAGAGGAGGCCCTCACCCATACGGCCAGACAGAAATGGGCCATGACCCTCAAATCACTGCTCCCCCCCATGGTGTTGATCCTGTCGGTCATGGGAACCATCCTGGCCGGGGTAGCTACCCCCACGGAAGCGGCCGGTATTGGCGCTCTGGGCGCCATGGTGCTGGCATTTTTCAATAAAAAACTCAATTTTCAGGTTCTCAAAGAATCCTCCTATGCTACTTTGAAAACCACGGCTATGGTCATGATGCTGTTTATCGGTGGGAAATTTTTTTCCACTGTGTTCATGAGCATGGGCGGCGGTGATGTGGTGGCAGATCTTCTCGTCGGATCAGGTATGAATCGCTGGCTGGTCCTGCTTGTCATGATGGGCATCGTCTTTTTAATGGGAATGTTCATTGACTGGGCAGCCATTCTTTTGGTCACCGTGCCGATTTTTTTGCCCATTGCCATGGAACTTGGGTTTGATCCTCTCTGGTTTTCCCTGCTTCTGTGCGTGAATCTCCAGACCTCATTTTTAACCCCGCCCTTTGGATATGCCCTGTTCTATTTTAAAGGGGTGGCACCGGAAGGCTTTACCATGATGCATATTTACAAGGGAATTCTTCCCTTTGTGGTGCTCCAGGTTATCAGTATGATCATCCTCTGCCTGTTCCCTGCCATTGTGACCTGGTTGCCGGGAATCTTTTTCGGTTCTTGATAAACAGAATACGGTTTTACCCCTGTTACCCATTATGGCGTATCTGGAGAAATGTATTTTTTCTTCATGTGCGCCATTTATTTTGTGGTCAAATCATTTGCATTTATGAAAAAAACGGTGGAAGATGGGGTAAAACTCTATCAGGAATAGGAGTAATACCACCATGAACGCCACCGCAGATAAAAATTGGCTTACCAGGGAATTTATTGAAAATGCATCCCTAATTTCTGCCCGGGTTTATCGGGTCCAGGATCTGGCATCCGCCCTGGATAAGGCCCTTGAACTCTGTCGCTCAAAATTGCCCTGCGACTCTCAGATGGAACCGGGCCAGAAGGGAACAGATCCGATGCCCGGAGAAAAACTGCGGGTTATGGCGGCTCCCAATCTGGATGAAGCAGATTTCACAAAACTTGACAAGGCGTGTCGGGAATCCGGTGACGTCCGTCTGATCCGGGAGAACCTGAGAGCGTATCCCGGCGGCATTGACATGGGTGTCACCCTGGTGGATTTTGGTATTGCCGAAACCGGAACTCTGGTATTAAATTCCGATTCCGAAGAGACCCGGCTTTCCACCATGCTCTGCGAAACCCATGTGGCCATCCTCAATGAAGGAAAGATCAGAGAAACTGCCCTTTCCATGGCAGATGAACTCAATGACCTTACCGGGCAAGCTTCTTCCTACACCGCTTTTATCACCGGGGCCAGCAGGACCGCCGATATTGAACGGGTTTTGGCACTGGGGGTTCACGGTCCCCTGGAACTTGTAATTTTGCTGGTGGAGGCATCATCATGAAAAAAGAAGAAAGCTTAAAAGCCTATAAAGTCCGGCTGGATACGGCTTTGGAAAACACATTTTTACGCACGGCCATGGACAACTTTGCCGTGGCCTACAGAACTTCTCGGGAAAATGCCTTTGCCGGCATGGACGTGGATGCCATGATTCAGGAAGTGGCGGATATTAAAGCCCATGCCATTAAAAACAATGAGGCCCTTTTAGAAGAATTTACGAGAAAGGCCGTGGCAAACGGTATCCATGTCCACCTGGCAGATACGGCAGAGGATGCCAACCGCATCATCGGCGATATCGCCCAAAAGACCGGATCCAAGCGCATTGTTAAATCAAAGTCCATGACCGCCGAAGAGACGCACCTGAACCCATGGCTGGAAAATCTGGGGCTTGAGGTGACGGAAACAGATCTGGGAGAATGGATTGTCCAACTTCGTCATGAAGGTCCCTCCCACATGGTCATGCCGGCCATTCATCTGTCCCGGTTCCAGGTGGCAGATCTGTTCACGGATGTCACGGGAACAACCCAGGATGCTGAAATTGAACGGCTGGTAAAGGTGGCTCGACGGCAGCTGCGCAAAAAATATATTGATGCCGACATGGGGATCACCGGTGCCAACTATGCCGTGGCTGGGACCGGCACCATCGGTATTGCCACCAATGAGGGCAATGCCCGGCTGGTCTCCACCCTGCCCAAAGTCCATGTGGCATTGATCGGCATTGAAAAGCTGCTGCCCACCATCCGTGAGGCCCTGTCCATTAACCGGGTTTTGTCCAAGAATGCAACAGGCCAGGCCATCACCTCCTATGTAACCTGGATCACAGGGCCCAGCGAATGTAAACCCGCGGTGGGGGGCAAACGGGAGATGCACATCGTCTTTCTGGACAACGGCCGAAAAAAGATTGCCGCAGACCCTGTTTTTGCCCAGGTGCTCCAATGCATTCGTTGCGGAGCTTGTGCCAATGTGTGTCCTGTTTACCGAATGGTGGGGGGCCATCAGTTGGGGTATGTTTACATCGGGGCCATCGGCCTGATCACCACCTATTTTTTCCACGGTCGGGAAAATGCCCGGAACTTGGTCCAGAACTGCACCAATTGCGGGGCATGCAAGGCGGTCTGTGCCGCGGGCATTGAACTGCCGAAACTCATCAAGGAAATCCACGCCCGGATCCAGGACGAGGAAGGCCATCCCTTAAAAAGCCTGCTGTTGGGCAAGGTTCTTAAAAACCGCAAGCTTTTCCATACCCTGCTGCGGACAGCCAAACTGGCCCAGAAGCCCGTAACGGGGGGCACCCCCTACCTGCGTCATCTGCCCATGATTTTTTCCAAGGAACATAATTTCAGGGTATTGCCAGCCATCGCCAAAGTTCCTTTTCGGGACCGGTTTGAACGGTTGAATTCCCCCCTAAAAAACCCGACCCATAAAATTGCCCTGTTTTCAGGATGTGTTCAGGATTTTGTCTATCCGGAACAGCTGGAGGCGGCTATGAAAAGTTTTGCCCGAGCCAATGTCAGCGTCACCTTTCCCATGGGTCAGTCCTGCTGCGGCTTGCCCGCCCAGATGATGGGAGAAAAGGATGCGGCAAGAGATGTGGCCCTCCAGAACCTTGCGGCCTTTGAAAATGAGGATGTGGACTATATTGTCACCCTCTGCGCTTCTTGCGGGTCTCACTTGAAAAACAGCCTGCCTGATCTGGTCAAGGAGTATGCCCCTGAAAAGGCAGCCGCATTTGCCAAGAAAATCATCCCCTTCAGCCAGTTCATGAACAAGATAGTGGGGGTAGAACCCATGGAAGGCAAGGGGCGTAAAACCGCATTTCACTCTCCCTGTCATCTGTGCCGGGGGCTTGGGGTAAGACAAGATCCCAAGGACTTGATCAATAAATCCGGGAACTGCTATGTTGCAACCCTTGAGGAAGAAACCTGCTGCGGATTTGGGGGCAGTTTTTCCGCCAATTTTCCGGCCGTTTCCAAGGAAATTCTCACCAAAAAGCTGGCGGATGTGGAAGCCTCCGGGGCGGATCTATTGGTTACCGAATGTCCGGGGTGCGTGATGCAGCTTCGGGGCGGGGCCTTAAAACAGGGCCGGGATATCCAGGTGATTCATCTGTCCGAACTCTTTTAGTTGAGGGTCTGAATTGATTTATTGGATGGCCGGCCCTTGTCAGGGGCCGGCTGCTTCCATTCTATTCCTTGTGCTCAGGATAATAAGAAGATAAAGCCTCAATGCTTTCTTTCAGACTTTTTACAACCGCTATATCGGCATTCTGCTTGGCTTTCATTGCGGCAATAATGACTAAATGGTGCTTTTTTAATCGCTCGGCATAATCTTGCTGATTCGGTTTGACCCGCTGGGTTAAAAAATAATCGCTGATACTGGTAATGATTTTCTGGGCATGTACTTCCTTGTTCATCACCCATCGAACCAATTGGTTTTGAGACTGTGCATCAGACTTGCCCGCAAGTTCCATAATCAAGCGGATCGATTTTTCAACGGTGGCGGCATCTTCACGCATGGATTGAACCCTGGCGAAATCATCATAGATCCCGCAGGGGATCTGACAATGGGCCTGCAAGAGTTGGGGTAAAACCAGGATAAATGTTGCCAGTAAAAAGAAAATCAACAGAACACTTTTTTTTAAACGTTTCATGATTGCGTCCTCCTCAAATTAATGGTTTGATCAGGTCTAAGCGTTTATTTATCTGAAAAAAAGATATCGCCATAGTATGCTTTGGCTTGCCCATGGCTATTATCTGTGTCTGTCATGATGGCAATTGCATCAATGGAATGAACTCGGATGCCAAACAGACGCTTGAGATCCTCATATACATTTCTTTTTTCAACGTACCAGGTTGATACGTTGTCTTGCCTGTTTCTTAAGGCCATCATTTGTGCATTTTTACCGGCAAACGCATTCTCCCAAATTTCGCCTTTGGCTGCCCGATTTGCCCATACATAGTTCACCGCTTTGGTTCTCCATATGAAAATACCGCCGTCAATAATGACATATATCCTTGCCGCATAATCGTCGCCTGATTTCGTTGTTTCATCTGCTGTGTCCAGTCGATTTTCAATTCTCCACATCCAGTTTAAAAAAGGGAATTTTTTGATATCAACATGGACTTTTTTGATGAGTGCTGATGCTCCGTTCCGGCTTTCGGCCAATAGAACCGGCTTGTTTTTTATTTGAAACAATTGATAAGCAGTCGAATTCTTAAATTCCTTTTTTTCCCATCCTTCAAGGCCGGATGCGGGAAAGTCTGATACTTGCAATATCTCTGCTGAAGAGATATTTCCCATAAACAGACCTATAATGCAGCAGCACAGGATACACAATTTTCTCAGCATATTTTCCCCACCTTTTTCTATTCCTTCAACATATTATCATGGTTAGCCTTTAATTTCATTGTACTTTTCTTCAACAACTTGAGCTCCATACTTTCTTTCAAGACGACGTACTATAAAATGTCCACGTCCCATATCCTGAAAATGGTCAATAAATAATGTATTAATAATCGCTCCACCAGCTGCACCTATTGCAGGAATAGCCTGTGCAGCGGCTTTTTCTGAAACTTGAATGCTAAATCGCTCTGCAATTTGAATGATCAGTCGGACAAGGGCAGGTGAACCTTCTTCAACCATACCTTTTTCTGCAATATATTCAGCAGCTTTTGTAACTGATTGCGCTAAGGCTGTACGGACTGCAAAATATCCAGATTCAGAGGCATCGTCACTTTGGTTAGGGCCACCTAAAGCAAAGACTTCGATACATGCTATCTTTGACTCAATTGAAAAAATATCTTCTTCTTCACTTCGAGCAATATCAGCAATAGAACGCAACATGATCGTTGTCGTAATTGGCAGCTCTATGGCCATTGCAGGTAATCCAAAAAAACCACCGATACCACCTGTGGCCGCTACTGCCAGTTTATGCCAGAAATTTGAGGCTTCTTCACCAGGTGTGTTTTCCATTGTGAGAACTGCTGTATGAGCAGCTTTGGATAATGCTGTTTGCGTAATTTCACCCACTTTTACATTCCAATTATCAGGCAATAATTTAAATCCCTTTTCGATTGGTGCACCAATAAAATTGGTTATTTTTGCTGCCAACCCTGGATTTTCCAGAAGCATTTTTGCGTTTTTTAAATCATTCAAATCATTTTGTTGAAATTGCATATGTATCCTTGGTAAGACGATTTTTCAAGGTCAGTCCCTTTATGGTAATTTCAGAAAACAGGTTATTATACATACACACCCTCCTTTTTAAGGTGTTTCGTTTAAATTTCCATTACCGGTTCGAACATGTCCCAAACAGCAACACATAATTTTGATATTTACCAGTCCCGTAATCCCAAGGCAAGCCCCAAATTGCTTGACAAAAAGGAAGGTCCTATCTATTAAAAAGATTGCTTGGCAAATTGATACCACTTAAAGTGGCCTTGCTCATGTTTGAAATTTGATTCAGCACGCATTAAAAAAGAGTCAATCGAAAAGACATAGCTCAATACAAATAAATGATCTGGACTGAAGGAAAGCTCATGAAAAAAACACAACATAAATACATTCTTTTCTTACTGCTACTGCTTCCTGGCTTTTTTTTATCAAGTTGCACCAGTTTTTGCCCTTTAAAACTGCAAGACGGCCTTGAGGCCCCCCGGTATGATGAACCCTCTTCCTGGCTGTTTCAGGAATTATCTCCACAGAAAAAAATAGATGTGTTTTATGTATATCCAACCATTTATGGGGATAAGAATCCCACTAATATGGATATCTACAATGAGGGCTTACGGGACAAAGCCATGCGGAGTTTTAAAAAACAGACCGGCGTTTATACTGACGGCAACATTTTTGCCCCTTTTTATCGTCAGGTCTCCATGGCTGTTCTGGATCCCAATAAAGATACTTATAAAAATAAAAATTTTCTCCTGGGTTACAAAGATGTGTCTCGGGCATTTGAATACTATCTCAAGCACTTGAATAATGGGCGCCCTTTTATTCTTGCCGGACACAGCCAGGGCTCGATGGGTCTGATCACACTGATGCGGGAACATTTTGAGAGTGTAAAACTACAGAAACAGCTGATTGCGGCTTATCTCATTGGCTACTCGGTCACAAAAGAAGATTTCAGGCAATACCCCTGGATGAAACCCGCCACAGGTGAATCAGATACTGGGGTTATCGTTTCTTATAACAGCCAGGCACCAGGGGCGAAGGGGTCTCCGGTCATTTTACCAGGCGCTTTTTGCATTAACCCTCTAAACTGGAAAA
>CAYWNB010000034.1:5069-16172 GCA_964459195.1 uncultured Desulfobacula sp. | reverse complement strand
GGGTCTCCGGTCATTTTACCAGGCGCTTTTTGCATTAACCCTCTAAACTGGAAAACAGATGGCACCCCGGCAGCCGCCTCGTCAAATCTTGGCGCTGTTTTTTTTAAGGCAGATGGCAGTGTTGATAAGGTTGTTTCGCATTACTCAGGTGCAACGATTGATATAGCCACTGGCGCACTGACGACGGTTCTTCCCGAAAAATTGGATACAGGGGGGTTTCCGGAAGGTGTATATCATATTTATGATTATTCCCTCTGGTTTAATAATCTGAAAAAAAATATAAAATTGCGATCAGAGAATTATATGAAATTTGCAAAATAGCGCTTGTAAAAGCCAAAAGGGTTGCAAAAACAGGGTGGTGGTATTACCGGACAGAATCCATTTGCATTAAAAACTAGTAAAAAGCCCCGGGGGTTTCTATCTTCCTGGGCTTTTTATGGGACATATATAAAGACGGGGGGGGTTTAGATGTTGGTCACCCCGACCTCTTCAAAGGTTTTGATATCTGCCAGTATCCGGGTGGAAAGATCTAAAAGTTCCATGCACACGGCGGCACCGGTACCTTCCCCCAGCCTGAATTTCAGGTCGATGAGGGGAATAAGGCCCATACGGTCGTGCATGTATTTATGGCCTATTTCCACGGATTTATGGCTGGCAAAAAGATATTGCTTTGCAAATGGCGCCAGTTCACAGGCAATGAGTGCTCCGGCCGTTGAAATCAGGCCGTCACAGATCACGGGTATCCCATGGGCTGCAGCCCCCAGCACCAACCCGGCGAGGCCGCCAATTTCAAGGCCGCCCACCTTGGAGAGGATATCCAGGGGATCTGACGGGTCTGGTTTATGAAGATCCAGTCCCCGTTGAATGGCAGCAATCTTGTTTTTAAGGGCGGTATCATCAATGCCGGTTCCTCTGCCCGTGAGCTTTTCAACGGGAATCCCTGAAAAGGCCGCAATAATGGCCGAAGACGGGGTGGTGTTGCCGATGCCCATGTCGCCGGTGCCAAGGAGGTCCACGGGCGCTTCTGCCATGAGTTCTGCCACGATTTCAATGCCGGCTTCAATGGAGAGAATGGCTTCATTCCGGGTCATGGCAGGTTCCTTGGTAAAATTGGCCGTGCCGTGGCGCACCTTTTTATGGAAAATGGGCAGATCCGGATCAAAGTCATAGTTTACACCGATATCAGCCGCTTTTACAACGGCGCCAGCATGGTTGCCGATGACATTGACCGATGCGCCGCCGTTTGCAAAATTTAGGACCATCTGGGGGGTGACTTCCGCTGGAAACAAGCTGATCCCTTCCTGGGTAACCCCATGGTCTCCGGCACAGGTGACGATGCGTTTGTTGGTCAAGTGTACGTCAATGGTTCCTTTGATGGCGGCCAGGCGGGCCGAGATATCTTCCATTATTCCTAAGCTGCCGGGGGGCTTTGCCTGGTGGAGCAGCCGGTCTTTGGCCGCAGCAAAGGCTTCCTGGTTCAAGGTGTTTGGTATGGAGCGAATGGTGTGTTCAAGCAGTGACATGGCGTTACCTCTTGTCTGTTATGTCTTGTTCAAATATTTCCATGCCTTTTTTCATGGCACAAAAATCCCCGCACATGGTGCAGGTTTCCTTTTGTTTTGGTGTTCGTTCTTCCCGGATTTCCCCCTTTGTCACATGGGTCTGTATGAATGCTTCGGAAAGATTCTCTGCTTTGGCTACTGTTTTCATCTCTTGGGTGATGATGCCCTGGCGGGCTTATTCCAACTGTGTTTTCATAGTTTCCTCGCTATGCCTTGCCTTGCAAAACCGTAAAAGGGTTTTGCAAGAAATAAAAATCTTACAAAACCCTTTGCCATCGAGTCTTACCATATCACGAGTACCTGGTTCGTCTTCTGACTTTCGGCATTAGATTTATTTTTTTTACCTTCCCGTGTGAACAGTGGCCATGAGAAAAAATAAATATTTCCGATTACAGCGGCGGGACCGTCACGGAGTTTCACCGTGTTCCGTGGACCAGACACTACCCATAAATTATGGAAACAATAAATACATGGGTTTTGCATAGTCTGTCAATATTTTCTTTACAAACCTAGGTTCCTGATTAATTATAACGAAAATAATTAGAAAAATGTAAGGGAGACCATGGTAGCAGATAAATTGATTAAAAGCAGGTTCCAGTATTTACATATTTCCAATGATGTACTTTTTGGCAATATGATGGCTGTTTTTCTTGGTGACTGGCTGACCCGTATTATGTTTATGAATAGGGCTGGAGACTCTTCCCAAGCCTTTTTGAGCCTGATCCATTCTTTGAATGTTTTTTATAGTGTCGTATGTGTGGTGGTGATGTCCGTGATTATCATCTGGTATGAACGGCCTATCCGATACTGCCTGAAAGCTTTTTACCAGGGGGATGATCCAGACCCGATTTTGCTGGAGAATGCCCGTCGTCGGTTGCTCAATGAACCCTATATGATCGTAATTCTGGACATGGTTGTCTGGAGTATAGGATCCATTCTTTTCTGGGCCGCAGGATCCCCTGCCGGCGGGATTGCTATTGCCAGCGGTCTGATCACTATGACCCTGGCCTTTTTCTGGGTGGAGCATGTGTCCCAGCACAATATAGTACCTTTGTTTTTCCCTGAAGGGGATCTGTCAAGGGTGCAGGGGGTTAAAATTATCAGTGTAAAGATCCGGTTTGCCGCCCTGATTTTTGCCGTGTCCGTGGTGCCCCTGGCGTTTATCCATCTGACCATGCACCAATTTAAACAGATGCAGATGATGGATGAAATGACCCTGCTCATGCTGGTCAGCCGCATGGAAGAAACCATTACCCGGGAGAGTTTTTTGTTCATGGGGGTGGCCATTGTCCTGTCCTGGCTGGTGGCCCAGAATACGAGGCGGCCCATCGTGGAGATTATCCGGGTCATGGGCCACGTGAAGCAGGGTGACTTTTCACAAAAAGCAAGGGTGTTCAGCAATGATGAAATCGGATTTGCAGGAGAGACACTCAATGCCATGACCCAGGGCTTGAGGGAACGCGAATTGATCAAAGATACCTTTGGCAGATACGTGGATGCAAAGATCCGGGATGAAATTCTCCGGGGCCGGGTTCCCCTGGATGGAGAAATAAAAGAAGCGACCATTTTGTTTGCAGATTTAAGAAATTTTACTCCCCTGGTGGCGATGACACCCCCCAAGGAATTGATTTATGTGCTCAACGCCTATCTCAATGAAATGGCGGAAGCCATTAAGGAAAATAAGGGGCTGATTCTTCAGTTTATCGGAGATGAAGTGGAGGCAGTGTTTGGCGCACCTGTATATGAGCCCGGCCATGAACTTTCAGCCGTTAAAACAGCCCTTGCCATGCGCCTTCGCCTTGCCGGGCTTAATAAACGGTTTGCAGAGGAGGGAATTCCCCCACTCGCCCACGGGGTAGGAATTCACACGGGTTTTGTCCTGGCGGCCAACATCGGCAGTGCAGATAGATCTGCCTATTCTTTGATCGGGGACACGGTGAACCTGGCTTCCAGGATCCAGGACCTGACCAAGGAATTTAAAACCGATATCCTCGTCAGTGAGGCCGTTCAATCTTTGCTATCGGATCTCTATGATTTTCAACCCATGCCGGAGACCATGGTCAAAGGTAAACCGGATGCCATCCGGGTGTTTTCTTTGAACCATGAAACTTGAACCATGTGCGGTGATTTTTGTGCCGTGAAACGGGTTCGAGACTTTTTGTAAGTTTATATGGGAAAGATCAATTCCCTGCCAAAAAATATTCTGGCAGGGAATTTCGGAAAGGGTTATCCTGCTTCATATGTGCAGGATGTAAAATCAATTTCTTCTCCGCATTTGTTACATTTGTGAACTTTTTCAAATTCATCGGAGAAGATTTCTTTTGGTTCACCACATTTGGGGCATTTGCAGGTGAAGGACTTTAGGTTTTTAAAATTTTCAAAACCCGGACAATGTTGGGGTGTAGTCATGGCGACCTCCTTATGGTTGTTTGTTAATTTGCATAAACACAAAATCCATGGATCAATTTCTAACAACGGTTATCAATTGAGCATTTGGTTATAAATAGAGGGGTTTTTTTTGATCTTCCCCATGTTCATGTGTACCAAATTTTCGGAGATTGTCAATACCCGGATTTCACTTTATTATTGCAATGGAGGGGATTATCCCAGATCCACCAGGGTTCTGCCCCGCAGCTGTCCCTTGAGTATTTGTTCAATACGGGTCCCAAGGTTTTCAAGGCTCACCCGGGTGGACATGCTTTCCAACATCTTGGGTTTCCAGTCGGTTGAAAGATGTTCCCAGAGGGTTTGGCGCAAGGGCATGGGACAATTCTGGGAGTCAATACCGATTAAGGAGACCCCCCTTAAAATAAAGGGGAAGACATTGATGGGCAGGTCCGGGGAAGCAACATTGCCGCAGCAGGTAACAATCCCTGAGGCATTGGTGGATTTGATGGCCGTGGCCAAAATATCGCCGCCCACGGTATCAATAACCCCTGCCCAACGGGGCTTTAAAATAGGGGGGCCGGTATTTTCAAGAAACCTGTCCCGGGCAATGACTTCCGTAACCCCCAACCCTTCCAGGAATCCGGTGTCGGGTTTGCCTGATACCGCATCAACGGTATATCCCAGTTTAACAAGTATTGCGCAGGCAAGGGACCCCACTCCGCCGGTGGCACCGGTCACAAGAATGGCCCCCTGGGCAGGTGTTACCCCGCAAGTCAGTCGTTCAACTGACATGGCAGCCGTAAATCCTGCCGTGCCGAGGATCATGCTTTGCTCCAAACTCATGCCCTTGGGCAGGGGAACCACCCAGTCGGCAGGGACACGGATATACTGGCCAAAGCCGCCGGAGGTATTCATACCCAGGTCATAGGAGGTCACAATGACAGAGTCTCCTTTTTTAAAGGCCGGTACCTGGCTTTGTTCCACAATGCCTGCCGCATCAATGCCCGGGGTGTGGGGATATTTCCGGGTTACCCCTTTATTTCCCGATGCAGACAGCGCATCCTTATAGTTCAGGGAAGAATACTTCACCCGGATGAGGACCTCCCCTTGGGGCAGATCGTCACTATTCGCCTCTTTCACGGCGTGAGAAAAGTTCTTGTCTGAAGTTTCTTCCACGATAAAGGCCTTGTATTTTATTTTTTCCATACTACCTCCATATGATTTTTAAAATATGATGTTCAATTCATAGTATGGCTGGGAAGATAAGTCAAACCTTTGGATTTGGGGCCCAAATTCGTTGGGAACCTCTTCAATGGGGGTGGGGGTGACAAATCCGCCGTGATACCACCCCGGGCCGTTGAAATTCTTTGCCCGGGCGGGTGCAGGGGGTTTTTAGGAATTGTCTCTCTTCTTTCGCTGGTAAAAAGGCAAAAAAAAGTGTATGAGTTTCGGGGATATTAAAAAACTATAGACTAACCAAGGGGATGAGCAATGCCTAAATCATCTGAAGGTACCACAAAAACCGTTGCCGCGCCACCATCCGAAATAAAGATCAAGATCAATGGGTGCTGGCATAATTTTGAACCGGAGCGTGATATTTCACCCACCATGACCCTCTCCTATCTGTTGAGAGAAAAGTTGGGCTTTACCGGCCTGAAAGTGTCCTGCGACGAAGGGGGGTGCGGTGCCTGCACCGTTATCATGGATGGCAAATCCGTATTGTCGTGCATGATTCTCGCCGTTGAGGCCAACGGGCATGAGATACTCACCATTGAAGGACTTGCCAAAGATGATCCCATTGTGGAAGCCTTTGCCCAGCAGTGTGAACCCGGTTATGGAACAGCCCTGCAATGTGGAATCTGCACACCTGGCTTTGTGATGAGCACCAAAGCACTGCTGGATGAAAATCCCATACCCACCATGGGCGAGGTCAAGGAAGCCCTTTCCGGGCACATCTGCCGGTGCGGGTGTTATGCGGGTATTGCCCAGGCCGTGACCCATGCTTCCGAAAAAATTGCGAAAAAAGGAGACGCCTCATGAAACAACCTTACACACCGCGGCCGAACTCGAATCGTAAATTTGTCGGCGGCTACCGGCCCAAGATTGATGCCTGGGAAAAGGCCCGGGGAAAAGTTGAATATGTCGATGATATAACCATCAAAAGTAGATTTCCCGGCATGCTGTATGCCAAGGTTCTGCGCAGTCCCCATGCCCATGCCCGCATCCGGGCCATTGATGTGAGCCGGGCAGAAGCGCTTCCCGGAGTTGTCTGTGTAATGACCTACAAGGACCCGGAGTTCACCTCCCTCAAGCCCACCAATGCCGGTTGGACCGATGGGGTGGATACCGTCTCCTACGATAAGAAGATGTGGAACCAGTTTAATGATCGCCGGGTATTGGGAGACTATGCCTGCTGGGTAACCGATGAAGTCGGCGCTGTCGTGGCAGCAGAGAGCGAAGCGATTGCCGATGAAGCCATCCGGTTGATCAAGGTTGACTGGGAGGTGCTCCCCTTTGTGCTTGACCCAATCGAAGCCATGAAGCCGGATGCACCTGTTATTCATCCTGACATGACCGCAAATAATATTTTGCCTCCGGAAAAAATGGGGGGGGAGGATGTATTTTTGGACAAGGGAGATGTGGATACCGATTTTGCAAATGCCGAAGTTGTGATCGAGGCCACCTCTACCCATCACAACGCGACCCAGGCCTCCCTTGATAACTGGTGTTGTATGGTGGATTGGAAGGATGAGAAATTTACTCTCTACTCCAATTCCTATGAAGCGGATCAAACCCGTATGCACATCAGCCAGATGCTGGATCTGCCGTTGCACAAGGTAACCGTGATCTCTTCCTATGTCGGCGGACAGTTTGGCCGAGGAGACACAGGCGAGCAACCCTTCTTCCTTTTTACGGCTATCCTTTCCAAAAAAACAGGCCGTCCTGTAAAGTTCAAACATACCCGCCGGGAAAGTTTCCATGATTCCCGTCAGCCAACGATCTATACGGGCAAGGTCGGTGCAAAAAAAGACGGCACCATCACCTCCCTGTACTTTAAGTCCATCGGCAATACCGGTGCCTATGCCGACCATTCTATTTTTGCCTTAAAATTTGCTCCTCTGGAAATATCCGAGGTTTCCTTTGCCCATATTCCCAATGTGAAACTGGAATCCTATGCGGTGTATACCAATAAATTGCCGGCCTGCATGATGCGGGGTGTTGGTAATTCCCAGTTCAATCTTATTTTCGGCCATGTGGTGGATCTGCTCGCGGAAAAGTTGGACATGGATCCCATTGATCTGTGTATCAAAAATTTCGGACACGAGTGGGAAACCCTTCCGGACAAGAGTCTGACCGAAGTGCTGCGCCAGGGTGCCGAAAAGATCGGATGGAAAGAAAAACGCAATAAGCCCGGCCAGGGACCTGTCTATGACAAGACCAAAAAACGGGGTGTCGGCTTTTCGCTTCACCCGGCATGGCATGCGGAATGGCAGGAAGTCCGCCGGGGGCATATCCCGATTTCCATCACCCTGAACCCGGATGGTACGGTTATTCTCAATGCACCCACCGTGGAAACCGGAACCGGCTCAAATACCTGCAACGTCCTGGGGTGTGCCGAATCCTTGAGTTTTCTGGGAGTTACCCCGGAAAAAATTCACTGGAATCACTTGGTCAACACCGATACCAGCATGAAAGACTGTGTCCAGACCGACAGCGCTGTGTCCTACCTGCAGTCTGAAGTCATCGCCACGGCCGTGGAGGATATTAAGCAAGAAATTTTTGACAGGGCCGAACCGGTTCTCAAGGCAAAATCTGCGGATATGGATATTGTTGACGGTCGGGTTTTTGTTAAGAAAAATCCGGACCAGGGACTCACCGTGGAAGAGCTGTTGTTCCAGGGAGATCTGGTGCCTATCACGATCACCAAAAGTAGATTGGCCAACCCAGAAAAAACAGGGGTTCCCTACTTTGCCAATTTTGCCGAAGTGGAAGTGGACATGGAGACCGGAAAAGTGGATGTGCTGCATCTGGTGGTGATCAATGACTGTGGTACCGTCATGTTTGCTTCCGGCGCCGAAGCTCAGCAGGTGGGAGGCCAGGTCATGGGAATGGGTGAAGCCCTGACCGAAGAGATTATCTATGACGAGATATCCGGAGTGCCCCTGAATTTTAATTTTATTGATTATAAGATTCCCACCATGGCCGACATGCCGGACATTGACCCCATCCTTCTTGAGGTCTGGAAGGGTGCCGGAGAGTACGGCGCATGCGGAATTGGCGAAGGCACCCTGACCTGCACACCGCGGGCTATCATGAACGGAATTTATAATGCCATCGGTGTCAGAATTAATGATATTCCGATCAAGCCCGAAAAAGTGCTCCGGGCTCTGGGAAAGGTTTAAGGAGAAAAAGATGACGCTTAGAAACTTCAAACACATATCTGCTTCGTCTCTTGCGGAAGCCACGGATATCTTGTCAAAAGCCAATGGTGCTGTTGCCATTGCAGGCGGAACAGATTTACTGGGGGTTCTCAAGGACAAAATTCATGCCCAAGGCCCCGAGGTCCTGGTGAATCTCAAGACAATTCCAAACTTAAATTATGTGAAGGCAACTAAAACGGGACTTTGTATCGGTGCCCTGACCACCCTCACCGACATTTGTAATGACGAAACCGTCAAGGAACAGTATGCGCTGCTGGCACAGGCTGCCCGTTCGGTTGCATCCCCCCAGCTGAGAAACATGGGCACCCTTGGCGGCAACATCTGTCAGGAACCCAGATGCTGGTATTATCGGGCGCCGGACGATCTGTTCCATTGTTTGAGAAAAGGCGGTACCAAATGTGCAGCCCTTCTTGGGGAGAATCGGTATCATTCGATTTTTGGCAGTGTGAGGGTAGCCGAACCCGCCTGTTCGGAAATCTGTCCCGGCAGCATTGAAATTCCGGCCTATATGGACTTTGTCCGCAAGGGAGATCTTTCCGGTGCTGCCTCGATTGTCCTTGCAAACAATCCCATACCGGCCATTACCGGGCGTGTCTGCCCGCATTTGTGCGAGTCCAAATGCAACCGATCTGAGTTTGACGAAGCCGTTTCCATCCGGAATGTCGAACGGGTTGTGGGGGATTATATCCTTGACAATGCAGGTGAGTTTTTTGCACCGCCTGAAAAGGAGCTCAAGGAGAGCGTAGCCATTGTCGGTGCCGGACCTGCCGGTATATCGGCGGCATATTATTTAAGAAAAGCGGGATATCTTGTCACGGTGTATGACAAAATGCCCGAAGCTGGCGGAATGCTCACCTATGGTATCCCGGCGGATCGGTTGTCCAAGGCGGTGGTTCAACGTCAGATTGACGCCTTCAAGAACATGGGCATTGAGTTCAAATTCAATGTAAGTGTTGGAGTGGGTGTTACCCTGGAAGATCTTCGAACAAAATTTAACACTGTATTCCTGGCATCCGGCGCATGGGGAGAGAGAAGCCTTCCCCTGGAGAAAGCAGATTTACTCACCCAGGGTATTGATTTTTTATCCGCCTTCGGGCTGGGTGAAAAACCTGCCGTGGGCAAACGGGTACTGGTTATCGGCGGCGGCAACGTGGCAGTTGATGTGGCCGTCACTGCCAGCCGTATGGGCGCTGACCAGGTTACCATGGTATGCCTTGAGTCCCGGGACAACATGCCGGCTTTTGAGGAAGAAATTGCAGAGGCCCTCCATGAAGGCGTTATTATTCAGCCTTCCTTTGGTCCGGACAAAATCATGGAAAAACAAGGCCAGGTCACCGGGATGGAGGTGGTCAGCTGTACGTCGGTGTTTGACGAGAAGGGCCAGTTTAACCCCACGTTTGATCCGTCTGTTAAACAGACCATTGAAGCCGACCAGATCATCCTGGCCATTGGCCAGTCCACCGATATTGCCTACGCCGGGGATCTGGAAAATAACCGCGGCTGGATTGTCATCGATGAAAAGACCTGCGCAACCAACATGGAAGGCGTTTATGCTGGCGGTGACATTGTCAGCGGACCTGCCTCGGTCATCCACGCCGTTGCTGCCGGCCGTAAAACCGCCTATTCCATTGCAAAAATTACGCCCAGGACCAGCATGCCCCTGGGTCAATCCCTTGAGGTGCATTGTTCCAGCCATGACAAATGTTCACGCGTGACCATAGAAGGTCTCGAGGACATCCGGTCCGAAGCAGCCCGGTGTGTGAACTGCGGCTGTATTGCGGTGAATGCCTCGGACATGGCCCCGGCCCTCATGGCCCTGGGTGCCAGGATCAAAACCACCAAAAGAATTATTGGTTCAGACGACTTCTTTGCAGCAGACATCATGAAGTGTACCATTCTGGAGCATGATGAGCTTGTGGAGGAGATACAGATACCCGCACCGGCAAAAACCAACCGGCAGGGCTATCAGAAATTTCGAATCAGAAATGCCATTGATTTTCCTATTGTCAGCATGGCCTATTCCTTTAACTTTGACGGTCAGATTATTAAAGATGCCAACATCGTTATGGGCGCTGTGGCACCCATTCCATTGCGGGCCCAGGCAGTTGAAGCTTTTCTTCAAGGCAAACCCATCAGCGATGAAACAGCAGTGGCAGCAGGAGATGTTGCGGTGGAAGCCGTCAGCCCACTTGCCAAAAATGCATTCAAGGTACAGGTTGTAAAGGCCTTGATCAGAAAAATACTTGTGTAAACATCCCCCCTGCCGGTGACCCCAGGGTTGCCGGATTGGTTAAATGTCAACAAAACATCAACAAAGGAACTTAAGTAGAATGAAACGACGCGAGTTTATCACGAAAGTTGGAACAGGAGCAGCCGTTGCAGCTGCAGCAACAGCAGTAGGGCTTTCTTTGGGTTGCAAACAGAAAACAGATGAACCGACTAAAGATAAAAAACAAGAAACAGGGTCATCTGTAATAACAGGTAAAAAAACACCCATCAAGTGGCGGATGCAGACCTATGCCGGGGCCTCCCTGGCAGCCCATGTCTGCAAGCCCTCCATTGATGCCTTTAACAAGGCTGCCAACGGCGACATGGTCATCGAGCTGTACAACGCCGATCAGCTGGTCCCCACGGGGGAATTGTTCCGGGCTATGCAGCGGGGCACCATTGATGCCGTCCAGAGTGATGAAGACTCCATCGGCGCACCCGTG
>CAYWNB010000034.1:0-4969 GCA_964459195.1 uncultured Desulfobacula sp. | reverse complement strand
GCGGGGCACCATTGATGCCGTCCAGAGTGATGAAGACTCCATCGGCGCACCCGTGGATGTCTCTGTGTTCGGGGCCTACTTTCCCTTTGCATCCCGTTATTCCCTGGATGTTCCCGTCCTTTTCCATCACTATGGACTCAATGAAATCTGGCAGGAAGCCTATGCTGAAATAGATAATGTCACCTGGCTGGGGTGCGGTTCCTGGGATCCGTGTAACTTCACCACCCAGGAGCCCATTCGAAGCCTTGCCGACCTCAAGGGCAAACGGGTGTTCACCTTTCCCACCGGCGGAAGATTCCTGGAAAAATTTGGTGTTATCCCGGTGACCCTTCCCTGGGAAGATGTTGAAGTGGCCATGCAGACCAAAGAACTGGACGGCATTGCCTGGTCCGGCATTACCGAGGCCTATACCGTGGGATGGGCAGACGTCAACAAATACTATCTGACCAACAACATCTCCGGTGCCTGGGCCGGGTCCTATTTTGCCAATTCGGAAAAATGGGATGCCCTGCCCGAACATTTGAAAACATTGTTCAATTTGGCCATGGACAGCTCCCATTACCACAGGCAATACTGGTATTGGTGGGGAGAGGCCCATTACAGAACAAAGGGCGGAAAACTGGAACTGACCACCATTCCCGAAGCAGAATGGAAAACAGTGGAAGACGAAGCCCTCAAGTACTGGGACGAGATTGCAGCCAAAAGCAAAAGAAGTGCCAAGGTGGTTGGCATCTTAAAAGAGTATGCCAAAACCATGCGGGATGCCGGTGCTCCCTACCGGTATTAAAACCCAATAAGTTGTTTTGAAGATAAGCACTGCCTTTTCGGAAGGAAATTGTCCGGGAAGGCAGTGCTCAGTTTAACCTTTAACCCAAATTGACAAGATCACAAAGGAAGTTTAAATGCCCAATGCAATAAAAACCTATGTAAGATGTGTTGACGCAGTAAACCGACGGGTGGGCAAATTTGCGCTGTATTTGGTTTTCGTGATGATGGGCATTCTTTTGTTTTCATCGATTTCCAGGACATTCTTTGATGTTCCCTTTAACTGGACAATGGAAATGGCACAGTTCACGATGGCTGCATATTACCTGCTCGGCGGCGGCTATTCCATGCAACTTAAAGCCCATGTGCGCATGGATGTGCTCTATGAACGCTGGTCAGAGAGAAAACGGGCTGCTGTGGATGTCATCACCTCCATGTTCCTGATATTCTATCTTGCGGTCCTCCTCTACGGAGGCCTTTCCAGTACCCTGTACTCCCTGACATATGGCCAGAGAAATTATTCAAGCTGGGGACCGCCCATGGCGCCCATCAAGATTATCATGGTCATCGGAATATTATTAATGCTGTTGCAGGCAGTTGCCGTCTTTTTTAGAGACCTGGCAAAGGCGAGAGGAAAAGAACTGGTATGAGTAATGAATATATTGCGTTGTTAATGTTCTCCACGTTGATGCTCATGCTTGTCACCGGCCAGCGTGTTTTTGGGGCAGTCGGGTTTGTTGCGGCTGTTTCTGCTCTGTGTTTATGGGGAGGCACCGGGGCCGCAGAGATGCCGTTTAACGCCAGTATCGGCCTTTTGAACTGGTACCCCCTGCTCACCCTGCCCCTGTTTATTTTTATGGGGTATATGTTGTCCGAGTCGGGCATTGCCGGCGATCTGTATCGCATGTTCCATGTGTGGATGGGGCCGTTGCCAGGTGGGCTTGCCCTGGGAACCATTGTCCTCATGGTGGCCATTTCCGCCATGAACGGATTGAGTGTGGCCGGTATGGCCATTGGTACCAGCATTGCCCTGCCCGAGATGCTCAAGCGTAAATATGACAAGATCATGGTTACCGGTGTGATCCAGGCTGGCAGTTCCCTGGGGATCATGGTGCCGCCCAGCATCGTGTTGGTGCTCTACGGCATGATTGCCAGACAACCCGTGAGCCAGCTCTGGTTGGCCGGTGTTTTCCCCGGTCTTCTGCTGGCAGTTCTGTTCGGGGGCTATATTGCCATCCGATGCAAACTGAATCCGGAACTGGGACCGCCCCTTCCCAAAGAAGAGCGGCAGATGCCCATGAAAGAAAAACTTCAGCTGCTCTACGCCGGCATCCTGCCCCTGGCCATTATTTTTTCCGTGACCGGACTGTTCATGATCGGGGTCACCAGCCTCGTGGAAAGCTCTGCGGTGGGAGCGGCCGCCGCCACCATTGCGGCCATCGCCAAAAAACGACTCACCCGGAAGGTATTGGACAACACCCTTCACATGACCCTGAGCGTGTCCTGCATGTTCATGTGGATTATCCTGGCAGCCCTTTGTTTCGGGGCGGTTTTTGACGGTTTGGGTGCGGTCAAGGCCATTGAGGTTCTGTTCCTGGAGAAATGGGGCCTGGGTCCCTGGCAGGTGCTGATCATGATGCAGGTTTCCTACATACTCATGGGCATGTTTCTGGACGATACCGCCATGCTGGTCATTGTGGCCCCCCTGTATATTCCCTTGATCATCAGCCTGGGATTCAACCCGATCTGGTACGGGGTTCTGTATACGGTCACCTGTCAGATCGCCTATATGACACCCCCCTTCGGCTACAACCTTTTTTTGATGAAGGCCATGGCCCCGCCGGAGATTACCCTGGTGGATATCTATAAATCCATTGTGCCCTTTGTCTTGCTCATGTGTTTTGGCTTGGCCCTGATCATGATGTTTCCCCAGATTGCGCTGTGGTTGCCTGAGTATTATTATGGAACCTAGAATTTATTAAATGAAATACTATGAAAAAGAAAAAATAAGGTTGGGACTAAAATCATGGAATCACTCACCCGGAACATACTCGATTGTTTAAACCAGGGAATTCCTTTTGCCCTGGCAACCATTATTTCCCACAAGGGCTCCACCCCGAGAACCTCGGGCAGCAAAATGGTGGTCCTCGCCGACGGACAATTATACGGCACCATTGGCGGCGGTCTTGTGGAAGCAAGGGTGATTGAGGATTGTCTTTCCATGATGGTCACTCCCCAGTGCCACATTAAAGAATTCATTCTGAACCAGGAATTAAAGGACGGGCTGGACATGGTCTGCGGCGGGGACCTCACCATCTGGATTGAAACATTCCCCGAGCCGTCATCGGCCCTTATCCAGGTGTTTACCGCCATGGCAGCCCAGGAAAAGGCCGGAAAAAAAACCATGCTGGTATCCCGGGTAAAAGGTTTTTCTGGTGCCGCCTTTACCACGGACAAATGCCTGGTTCTGCCCGATGGGACCATAATTGGTCCCCATCTGGTTCCCAAAGATCTCTTTGAGGCCATCCAGGACAACCAGTTTTCCGGTACAGCACCGGTACTGGAAAACCGCAACCTGGAAGAGTTCATCATTGAACCCAGCCAGACCAATGATACCCTTTATATCTTTGGCGCTGGCCATGTCGGGTTCCAGTTGGCAAAGATGGCCCATTTGTTGGATTTTCGCACCATTGTGGTGGATGACAGGGCTGAATTCGCTAATACAAACCGGTTTGAACATGCCCATACCGTCCATGTGGCTGACCAGTTTGCCACGGTTTTTGATGAGCTAACCCGTAAGGAACTGGCCATTGACGAGAACGCTTATATTGTCATCCTTACCCGGGGACATCTCCACGACCAGACCGTATTGGAGCAGGCCCTAAGGACAAAAGCCGCCTACATCGGGATGATCGGCAGCCGCCGGAAACGGGATCAGATCTATGACAATCTGATTCAACAGGGCGTTTCCCAAAGATCACTGGACCAGGTCTATTCCCCCGTTGGGCTCGACATCAATTCAGAAACCCCGGCGGAAATTGCCGTAAGCATCATCGGCGAAATTATTCAGGTCAGGGCCCAGAATAAATGATTGACAAAGATCCCCTATATATCTTTTTACAATTTGGTTTTATATATGATATTAGAGGTGGATGAAAAAACAAAAATTTTATACCTCCAGAGTTGCCCTTGTATCCTTTTCCCATTTTATCCATGATGCGTATACAAGCTTTTTGTCCCCCCTGCTGCCCCTGATTATTGAGCGTTTGTCATTGACCCTGAGTCAGGCAGGGCTTTTGTCCACGGTTATGCAGATACCGGCTTTGCTGAACCCTTTTATCGGTCTGGTTGCAGACAACAAAGGGCTTGCCCGGTGGCTGGTGATTCTGGCCCCCACCCTTACCGCCATTCCCATGAGCCTCATCGGTATCACCCCCTCCTATGGGCTCTTGTTGATTCTGGTTTTTTTTGCCGGGATTTCCGTGGCCCTCTACCATGTGCCGGCCCCGGTGTTGGTGGCCAAGTATTCAGGGGATAAAAAGGGCCGGGGCATGAGTCTTTTCATGACCGGTGGGGAACTGGCCAGAACCATTGGCCCCCTGTTTGCCGTGGCAGCCGTGTCCGTGCTGGGCCTGGATCATTTCCACTGGGTAGTGGTCTTTGCTGTGCTCACCTCCATCCTCTTGTATTTTACCCTGGAACGAGAGGAAGAGAAAACGGTCATTCGAAGGAACGGATCTCTTCTTGCCTCCTACCGGGAGATCCGCCATGTGCTCAACCCCCTGATCGGTATTTTAACAGCCAGGGCCTTTATGCATGCATCCATGGGGATGTTCTTAACGGTTTTTGTGGAAAGGAAAACCGGAAGCCTCTGGTATGGGGGCTTGGCCCTTGGCATTTATGAAGCCCTGGGGGTGGCCGGGGTTTTGTCCGCCGGTACCCTTTCCGACTGGATGGGCAGGCGTAGAGTCTTGTTCTGGGCCCTTCTGGTGGCACCGGTTGCCATTTTAGTGTTTGTATTCACCACCGGCGCCCTCAAGATTGCCATGCTGATGATCACTGGGTTTACCGTTCTTTCCACAACACCTGTTATGCTGGCCCTTGTCCAGGAGACAGCCAGGGATAACCCTTCGGCCGCCAACGGGCTTTTCATGATGGTCTCTTTTGCCGCCCGCGCTTTTGCCGTGGTCATTGTGGGGGCCAT
>CAYWNB010000033.1:17594-23992 GCA_964459195.1 uncultured Desulfobacula sp. | reverse complement strand
CCCTCCCCCCCGAAACAGGTGGAAATATCATAGCCCCTCACCTCTTTTTCCATACCGCCCTTGGACAAAAATTGTTTTTTCAGGGAGGTAACATCTTCTATCCCCACCTCTCGTTTGCCACAGCTTTGGGCATGGGCTTCCACTCGTTGACGTACCTTTTTTCGAACAAAAAAAGGTACGTTTTTTATGGCAGCGTCAGCTTCAACAGCCCATTTCATGAAAGGATTTTTCCCTGGGCACTGATAACAACTTCTTTAAAGGGAAGATCCACCCCTGCTCGCTCAAGGGCTCGTTTGATAATTCCGGCCATGCTTGAACAGCAGGGCACTTCCATGACCACAGAGGTGATACTCTTGATACCGGACTCGGCAAATACCTGGGCAAGCTTGTCCACATAGCTATCCGCATCATCAAACTTGGGGCATCCGGTCATGACGGTCTTGCCTTTTAGGAAATCTTTATGAAAAGAAGGATAGGCCACGGTAACACAATCGGCGGCAATCAACAGATCCGATCCTTTTAAAAAGGGAGCACCGGCAGGGACCAGGCGAATCTTCACCGGCCAATGGCCCAGGGCAGAAGGACCACCGGAGGGTTGTGACTTTGCTTCATTGGCACAATTGCAGGCATGTCCCTCATCTGCAATGGGAAAGGTTTTCAATGCAGCAGAGGGACACCCCCCGGAGACAGGGGCTTTTTTGTCTTCTTTCTGCTGTTTGAGCAGTTCTTCAACGGCTTCTTCGTCAAATTCGTCTGCTTCCCGTTCAATCACCTTTAGGGCTCCCTGGGGGCAGTCTCCCAGACAAGCTCCCAGGCCATCGCAATATTTATCGGCAACAACCTTGGCTTTACCCTCCACAATCTGAATGGCACCTTCGGCACAGGCCAGAATACAATTACCGCATCCGTCACAGAGTTCTTCGTCAATCTCAATTATTTTTCGCGTTACTATCATTTTATTCTCCTTACAAGGAATAGTAGTTACCGCATCCCGTTTTCTTTAATTGTCCTGCATTAAGACTTTTTTTGCCAAATCATTTCCCGATTCCGTCAAAAAAAGCCGGTCCAGTTTTGCCAGAAACTCAGGCGTCTCAATCCCTTTTCTATCCTTGCATTCAGCCATATTGGTCAGCATATCTGCATCATGGAGAACCTTAAAATTCAAACTCTCATCCTCACCCGGATGATGATGATGGCCGATAATGTCGCAGACTTCTTCAACAAGCTCTTTTTTTGCCCCTAGATCTTCCATGAGCTCCCTTGCCACAGGCGGGCCTTCTTGTTCCTGGTAACGGGCAGCGGAAGAATTGTATTTTTCTTCAGCATTTTTTATACCAATATCATGGAGATAGGCAGCACACAAAACCACCGCCAGGTTTGCCTTTTCTCGTTTACCAATTTGTTCGGCATACCTGGCAACTTTACCGGCATGGCCGATGCGTTTAAAATCCGTGCCAAAATAGCGTTTCATCGCCACCGCCACCCGGTCTTTAAGAAGGTCGTTCCGCTTTGCCAAAAACTCTTCAGGCAGGGTTCCCATACATTGTTCGGCAAATTTGCAATAGGAGGCACATCCAAAATCCATCTTTGGATTTACAATTTTTTTCTTGCAATTGCCACAGCGCCGGGTGGCATCATCTTTGAAAAATTCCATGGGATGTCCGCATTCCGGGCATGCTGTTTCAAAAATCGAATCCTGATTCCAGTATTGAGTATCCTGTCCTGGGCATTTCATGAGTTACCCTCCTTCCTTTGAGAACTGTGGGGAGCAGCAGGCAGGAGACAAGTTCTCCTGCCTGCCAATTTTAATAATTTACTTACCTTGCATCATGGCTTCAATATCAGCCTCTGGCTCGGTAATGGGTTTAATGTTAAAATTTTCAACCAGCACGTTCAGTACAGCCGGAGAAACAAAGGCTGGCAAAGTTGGCCCCAGGCGAATACCTTTGATTCCCAAAGAAAGCAATGCCAGAAGAACGGCAACGGCTTTTTGCTCATACCATCCGATATCAAAAGAAATGGGCAGGTCATTGATGTCGTCCAGCTCAAAAACTTCCTTGAGTTTCAGGGCGATTACCGCCAGAGAATAACAATCGTTGCACTGACCGGCATCTAAAACCCTTGGGATACCGCCGATATCGCCCAGGTTCAGTTTATTATAGCGATACTTGGCACATCCTGCGGTCAGAATGACAGCATCCTGGGGCAATTTTTCAGCAACTTCGGTAAAATAATTACGGCTTTTATGACGGCCGTCGCATCCGGCCATGACCACAAACCGTTTAATGGCACCAGATTTCACCGCGGCAACCACCTTGTCGGCCAAGGCCAGCACCTGGTTGTGGGCAAACCCGCCCACAATTTTCCCCGTCTCAAGCTCCTTGGGAGAAGCGCATGTTTTGGCCTGTTCAACAAGAGCTGAAAAATCCTTGGTCCCGTTCACGTGGGAGATATGGGCAGCTCCGGGGTAGGAAGCAACCCCTGTGGTATAAAGTTTATCCAGATAGGTGTTGCTCTTTTTCATGGGCACCACGCAATTGGTGGTCATGAGTATGGGACCGTTAAACGCCTCAAACTCTTCGTTCTGATGCCACCAGGATCCGCCGTAATTGCCTTTCAAATGATCATATTTTTTAAAGGCCGGGTAATAATTGGCAGGAAGCATTTCCCCGTGGGTGTAAACATCCACGCCAGTTCCTTGGGTCTGTTTTAACAAATCTTCCATATCTTTAAGATCATGGCCGGAAATGAGTATCCCCGATTTTGTTCCCACGCCGATATTAACCTCTGATATTTCAGGATGACCATAGGCAGTGGTATTGGCTTCATCCAGGGCCGCCATGGTGGTCACGGTGACGCTGCCGCATTTAAGAACCATGGCCACCATCTCATCCACGGACAAATCTTGGGTCATGGAGGCAAGCGCCTCATACATGAAATCCCAGATTTCCTCTTTTTCCACCCCGAGAATTGCGGCATGGTCTGCATAGGCAGCCATTCCCTTGAGGCCGAGGATCAGCAATTCCCTTAAGGACCTGACATCTTCATTTTCCGTGGCCAGAACACCAACCGCTTCCGCCTTTGCCTGGAAGGTTGCCACATCATTGGAATACCAGGTGGCGCTCTCGTGGAGATCACCGCCCAATTTGTCGCCGCCCGCAGCGGCCAGTTCTTTTTTTACCACTTGGGCACGGTTGATCCAGTCGACCAGATTCTCATCATTGAAATTGGTATTGGTAATGGTGGTAAAGAGCCCCTGACCAATAAAGGCAGCGGCTGAATTGGATACAGCGATACCGGCTGCCTTGGATTTTTGAGCGATAACGGCTATTCCCTTGAGATTAAAAATCAAAAGATCCTGGAGATTGGCGGTGGTATTTTCTTTTCCGCACATTCCCTTAATGGTACAGCCTTCATTTTTGGCGGCTTCCTGACATTGAAAACAAAACATGTTACATTCTCCTTTGGTTATGGTGAAAGATAATCAATCTTTTACATCTCATCTTAATTCTCATCTTTACATCTTGTATTGAACTTACTATAGAGAGAGATATAAAACCTTGATCTGGATCAAGTTACAAACTTTTTTTTATGCTTTTGTTAAAAAAATAAATGGATATAAGTTACGAAATTTATGGGAGCAATATACCATTAATATATTAAAGATAATACCGCTTTTCTCGGGACTTTCAACCCCCCTGCTTGAGAAAATCCAGGCCATTGCTCTTGAGCGCCTCTTTAATAAGGGTCAGCTCATTTTCCAGGAACAAGACAAAGGGGATGGATTTTATATAGTAAATACAGGGAAAATAAAGGTTTTCAAACTCTCCGTTGAAGGAAAAGAGCAAATCCTCCATATTTACGGGCCCGGTCATACCTTTGGAGAGGTACCGGTCTTTGAAGGCAAAAATTTCCCAGCCTCGGCCATGGCCATTGAAGAGTCAAGTATTCTTTTTCTGCCCCGGGACAAATTTGTCAACCTGATCACCACCACCCCGGCGCTTTCCATGAACATGCTGGCGGATCTTTCAAAACGATTGCGGGACTTTACCATACAGATTGAAAACCTGAGCCTCAAAGAAGTTCCTGCCAGGCTGGCTGCCTATATTTTAACCCTGGCAGCGGAACAAAAGAATGATAAAAAGGTCACCCTTCCCATTTCCAAAGCCCAGCTCTCAAATCTCATCGGTACCACCCCCGAAACCATCTCAAGAATCTTCAAAAAAATGGCCGATGCCCAATTGATCGAAGTCAAAACAAAGGTCATTTTCATCCATGATATGGAAGGGTTGTCAGAATTATCTGAATCCGGTCGCCTCTAATTTTGACAGCATGGAACCAGGGAATCAAATTCCATAAAGAAATTATTTACATTCAAGGATTTACAGAGTATTTTATAAAAAGGACGGGTTGTATTTATTTATGGCGAACTGGATGAAAACCCCATGACATATAAGAAAGGGTCATTATGTCATGGCTCAGTAAATGGGTCTTGTTGAGACAGCCAGCATGCCTGAATCGCTATTGGTACCCCGTCAAAAGGAGTACAACTCAATTAAAAACATACCTTTTATAAACCTTTCAATGCCAAGGAGGAAAAATGGGAAAATTACTTAGGATAAACACCAGGGAAAAAACCTTTACTTTTGAAGAAACACCCGAAGCCTATGCAGGCCTTGGGGGCCGCGCACTGACCTCTAAACTAATTTTAGACGAAGTACCGGCCACCTGCCACCCCCTGGGAAAAAACAACAAATTGGTTTTTTCACCGGGCATCATGTCAGGCTCTCCCACAGCCAACTCCGGCCGGTTATCCGCAGGGGCAAAGTCCCCCCTTACCGGCGGGATCAAAGAGAGCAACGCGGGAGGATATATTTCCCAGAAACTGGCCAGACTGGGCATCACCGGCCTGGTACTTGAAGACAAACCAGATTCAGACGATTACAGCATCCTTGTCATCAACAAGGACGGGGTAGAAATTTTGCCGGCCGGTGATCTTGTCAAAGCCGGAAACTATGAGGTCATGGAAAAACTATGGGCTAAATACGGTAAAAACACAGGGGTCATGAGCATTGGCCAGGCAGGCGAGCAATGCCTCAAGGCGGCTTCCATTCAACAGGCCGACATGAACGGCCGGCCCGGACGTGCCCACGGCAGGGGCGGCCTTGGAGCTGTCATGGGATCCAAAAGAATCAAAGCCATCGTCGTAGACGACAAAGGCGCTCCCAGGATAGAAATCAAAGATCCTGAAGCCTTTAAACTAGCCAACAAACGCTGGGTGGAAATGCTTCGAAACCATCCGGTAACCGGGGAAGGTCTGCCCGCCTTTGGCACAGCCGTCCTGGTAAACGTGATCAACGAAGCCGGTGCCCTGCCCACCAAAAATTTTAGGACCGGCCGGTTTGAAGATGTCCAGAGCATCAGCGGTGAAACCATGGCGGGAAACATTGAAAAAAGAGGGGGCATCACCACCGAAGGCTGCCATCCCGGTTGTGTGATAAAATGCTCCAATGTCTACCATGACAAGGACGGCAAGTACCTGACCTCGGGGTTTGAATATGAGACCATCTGGGCATTCGGCGCCCACACCACCATAAAGGATCTGGACCAAATCGCCATGCTGGACAGGCTTTGTGATGACTTTGGCCTGGATACCATTGACACGGGTGTTGCCATAGGCGTTGCCATGGAAAGCGGCATGATCCCCTGGGGGGATGGAAAGGCCGCCATTGATCTTCTCTCCAAAGTGGGTGAATATGCCCCTATGGGTAAAATCATCGGCAGCGGCGCAAAATTTACCGGAGATGCCCTGGGTGTCACCCGGGTAGCCGTGGCGAAAAACCAGGCATTCCCTGCCTATGATCCCCGATCCTGCAAGGGCCAGGGCGTCACCTATGCCACCACGCCCATGGGGGCAGACCACACGGCCGGATACGGGGTTACCGCCAATATCCTGGGCGTGGGCGGCACCATTGATCCCCTTAAAAAAGAAGGAAATGTGGCACTTTCCCAGGGCCTCCAGATTGCCACGGCAGCCATTGACGCTGCAGGGCTCTGCCTCTTTGTGGCCTTTGCCGTTCTGGACAATGAAGACGGACTTCCCACCATTGCCCAGATGCTCAACGCCCAATACGGCCTTGAACTTACGCCGGATGATATCATGGAACTGGGAAAATCGGTCCTCAGAAACGAACTAGAATTCAACAAACGAGCCGGATTTACCAAGGCGGATGACCGGCTGCCAGAATTTTTCTCAGAAGAACTCCCCCCACACAAAACCACCTGGGATTTCACTGCTGAGGATCTGGAAAAAACCCTGGCTTTCTAATCAAGTCAGATAACAAATTTAATCGTTAAGCAACATCGTTAAGCAAAGGGGCAGAGAAATTCTCTGCCCC
>CAYWNB010000033.1:0-17494 GCA_964459195.1 uncultured Desulfobacula sp. | reverse complement strand
AGACAGCATTATTGCTGACATGATGAACCTCTTTATTTAATGGCTGTCATCTGCCCATAAAAACCGGGTTTTTCCCCGGGAGGTTTCCATCCGGATGTATCCTTTTGTGAGAAGGTCCTTCAGGGTGACTTCAGTGAAATCAAGATCAAGGCCTGCCATGGCGGCAATTTGTGCGGAAATCGCCCCTATGGCTTCGGAATCCTCTGTTTCAAGATTTGAATGCTGCTCAAGAAAATCCTGGGTCAGCAGTTTGAAAATCATCTCCATACGATAAAAGCCCCCCACCTGCATCTGCTCATAGGGGGTTGCTGTTTTGTTCGCATATTTGATTTTCAGGGCTTCCCAGTCTTCCCGGTTCTGCTCAGTGGCATCATGGATAAATGCGTCCATCTGTTCAGGGGTCAGGGCAGCGGTTTTAACAATGGACCTGTTGGCATTGTACTCGTCCCAGTCATCGGTGAGGATTTCAAGATCATAATCGGCAATATCCTCCCTCACGGCGGTCCCGGGAAAAGGAGACAGGAAATGAAAGGCCGATTCTATCTCAAGTTCTTTTTGCAGTTTCAAAGAATCATTCATGGTGTATAGGGTTTCCCCTGGAAGCCCGACCATAAAAGAAGCATGTCCCCTGATACCCGCTTCCCGGCAGGCCATGGCCGCTTTTCTTGCCTGGTCAATGGTGATCCCCTTTTTGACCCGCTTGAGCATCTCAGAGTTGCCCGATTCAATCCCGAAACTGACAGAATGGCAGCCAGCACTTTTCATCAGCTTAAGGGTTGGTGTGTCGACGGTATTCACCCTTGAAAATGCACTCCAGGAAATATCCAGTTTCCGTTTCACAAGTTCATTGCAAAACGCTGTAACCCTTCGTTTGCTGGCTGTGAACAGATCATCGGCAATGTTGATCACAGAGATGCCAAGAGAGATGATCTGTTCAATCTCGTCGGCAATATGACCGGCAGAACGAAAGCGGACCTTTTGGCCCACCATGCGGCGCCCCAGGCAAAAGATGCACTGGTTGGGACATCCCCTGCTGGTAATGATGCTCACAGGGTATCCCAGGGCCTGGTACCGGGCCATGGGCAGCAGGTGTCGGGCCGGCAGGGGCAGTGCATCCAGGTCCTGTATAAAAGGACGCGGGGCCGTTGTTATCATTTGCCCATGGTCTTTAAAAACAATTCCCGGAATGGTATGCCATTTTTCCGGAATGTGAAATACCGCCAACAATTCTGTAACCGTGGCTTCCCCCTCACCCTTGACAATAATATCGATTCCCGGGAAAAGGGACAGAGTATTTTCAGCATCAAAGGAAACATGGGGGCCGCCCATGAGGGTGACGACCTCCGGGAACGTCTGCTTTACAATGGAAAGAATAGCGGCGGCCTGTTTAAAATTCATGGTAACCGAATTGGTGCCCACCACATCCGGGCCAAAGGCTTTCAGCTCTTCTTTTAGCTTTGTTTCAGAATATCCCCGGACAATATAATCAAAAATCTTCACTTGAGCACCGGCGGCTTCACACACAGCGGCAATATAGGTCAATCCCAAGGGCGGTGAAGGCACCTCTTCCAAGGGATACGGCGGGGCAATCAAGGCTATTTTCATTCAGAACTTCCTTTGGTTACAAGACAGAACATCATCATTTGCACAACACAATACAACTATAGAATTTGGGAATTATCAGCTCTCCGGCTTTAAGGCAAGCGCTTATTGATCCTTCCCCCAAAACAGGACACTGAAAAAAAAATTTTAAGGGGGAACACATGATGTGTCAGGGTTTGATTCGGAAATACCAAGACTTTTTATAATAATAGTCCGCATCATTTAAGGATGATTGCCGGTTCCTGTTAGTCCAATAAAGAATATTCTGGCAGGCTCTTTTTGAATCAATTATATTTTCAGAAAATTTGAATTGCTGAAATACCTTTACAGCTCTTTAAAATATTGTTACCAAATCTTTGTTCGATTTTAGAGAACTGGTCTGATATCATTCAAAATCACAAGAGATACTGACCTGTCCATTAATTTGTTGGGCAACAGGACACAGAATTTAAGGAAGATAAAGAATGCAAATCAAAGAATTGAATATTGAAGGGTTTCGTTCTCTTCGGAATGTAAACTGGTCCCCTGGAAATCTCAATGTTGTTATTGGGCCGAATGGTTCGGGCAAATCTAATTTGCTACGTTTTCTGGAATTGATCTCCGTTTCAGCACAAGGAAAATTGGGCAAATACATTCAATTTTTGGGAGGTATGGATCCGTTAGTTTGGGATGGAGTCGCTACCTCAATAAAATTTGTGATGGAAACAACACCAGAGGGTGGGGAAATGGGGCCTGAATCCTACGAGCTTGAACTATCAAGGCTTGGATCGGGAAGTTCATATAAGGTTGAAAAAGAAAGTTTGATAAATTCTTTAAAATTAAAGAAAGGCATTGAAAAGAATCCTTTTAAATTTTTGGAGCGTTTCGGAAAGACCGCTGTAATTTTTGATGAAAGAGAACGTACCTTTACTACACCGGAAGAGTTTGTGTCAGATGAAGAAAGCCTACTATCCATAGCGTCTGGACCATTTATTAATAACCACTACATTCCACCTTTCCAAAAAGGATTGGCTTCGATAGCTATTTATCACGATTTGCACACCAATAAAGAGGCTTCTATTCGTCAGCCTGCTATTGCTCGAATGGAAAAACGGGTTGACCCGGACGGGCAAAATCTTATATCTGTTATGCATACCCTATATACAGGTGATCGTGATTTCAAAAACGACATTAATTCCGCCATGCACGCTGCATTTGGTGATGATTTTGAAGAATTAGTCTTTCCTCCAGCTTCTGATCAGAGAATACAATTACGAATTCGCTGGAAATCACTTAAAAGAGAACAGGCAGCTGCTGAACTTTCCGATGGGACCCTCCGTTTTCTTTTTTTGTTAACTGTTCTCGCAAGCCCATCACCAGCTCCCGTTATCGCAATAGATGAACCTGAAACAGGGCTTCATCCCTCGATGCTTCCTCTGGTCGCAGAATATGCAGTTGACGCATCCACGAGATCACAAGTTATCTTAACTACCCATTCTCCCCAATTCTTAGATGCTTTTGCTGGAATCAGACCCACAACAACCATAGCAGAATGGCAAGATGGTGAAACAGTGTTGAAAACCTTGAAAGGAGAAGACCTTGAATATTGGTTGAAGGAATATTCATTGGGAGCTCTTTTTAAATCCGGAGAATTGGAGCAAATCGGATGAAATTCATTCTTTTTGTTGAGGGTTATACGGAACACAAAGCATTACCACAATTTCTGAAAAAATGGCTCGACCCCAAATTGCCAAATCCTGTCGGGATTAAAACGGTTCGATTTGAAGGATGGCCAGAGCTTGTCAAAGATGCCCCCATAAAAGCAAGAATGCATTTGGGTGGCCCAAATAACAATGAAATTGTTGCAGTCATTTCTTTATTGGATCTTTATGGTCCAACTTTTTATCCTGATGGCTTGAAAGAGAGCAAAAAACGATACGATTGGGCCAAAGAAGAGATAGAAGACAAGGTCAATCAGCCAAAATTTTTTCAATTTTTTGCAGTTCACGAAGTCGAGGCATGGCTTTTAAGTGACCCCAATATTTTCCCTGTTGCAGTTAAAAAAGCCTTCCCAAAAAAAATTGAACATCCGGAAGGGGTGAACTTTAATGAGCCCCCAGCAAAATTACTGGAACGACTTTATCCTTTGCACGTTAGACGGTCATATAAAAAAGTGGTGAATGGTAAAGAACTTTTTAGCAAACTCGACCCAAGCATTGCTTACAATAAATGCCCTAGCCTTAAAGAGCTTTTGGACAAGATGCTTGATTTGGCCAAAAATCATCAATGACGTCCAACATCGCTGCTTCAGGGCACGGCGAGAAACAGCATCTTTTTATTCCGGTCGGTTATGTTCAACTGGTATTCTCGGATAAATTTCATTCCAGATATTTTTCAACAGGCAACTCTATATATTTGCATTAATGGAATGCTTGAATAAAGCCCCATATCGGACTTGCGTATTTTTTTTCACTCATTTTCAGATTCTAATTGTCCTTCCCCGGTTTCTTCTGATATAAAAAGAGGTTGCCACTGTTTTTGGGCAACCCTATTTTGAGCGACCCTGAATGATATGAGACTATGGATCACGTCGTTATAATATCAAACTATACCAAAAAGAAGAAATGCCATGAAAATATTTCAATACCCTTCAGACCCGGCAGAAAAAAGAGTCAAAGAGACCATTGAAAGGGGTCTGGGATTTTCCCAGGCCGATTATGCGAATGTCCAGGGATACATTGATGATGTAAAGAAAAGAGGGGACCTGGCCCTGGTGGAATATACCAACCAATTTGATTCAAAGGCGGTCACCCTGGATTCTCTGAAAGTTACGGTGGAAGAGTTTGACCAGGCCATGGCTTCCATTGACCCGGACTTTTTAAAAAGCCTGGACCGGTCCGTAAACCAACTCACAGAGTTTCATTTAAAACAGAAGGGAAAATCCTGGATCGACACCCCCCGAAACGGGGTGATGGTGGGTCAACTGGTCAAACCCGTGGAAGCGGCCGGGGTCTATGCCCCGGGTGCCAAGGGAGGAAAAACCCCCCTGGTCTCCTCGGTCCTCATGGGGGGAATTCCTGCAAAAGTGGCAGGGGTGGAATCCATAACGCTCATGACCCCGCCCATGGAAAACGGCCGGATCAACCCCCATATCCTGGCCGCCGCCAGAAAAGTAGGCATCTCTTCTGTATTCAAGGCCGGAAGTGCCTGGGCCATTGCCGCCCTGGCCCATGGGACTGAGCAGGTCCCCCGGGTGGACGTGATTGTGGGACCGGGAAATATCTATGTGACCCTGGCCAAAAAAATTGTCTCTGGAACCGTGGGAATTGACATGATAGCAGGGCCCAGTGAAATTTTGATCATTGCAGATCAGGATGCCAACCCTGAATTTATTGCAGCAGATCTGCTCTCCCAGGCCGAGCACGATGTCATGGCCTCTTCCATTCTTGTCACCAATTCTGAAGAGGTGGCCCAAAAAACCGTTCTGGCACTTGAACGACAATTAAAGCATCTGTCCCGGCAGGATATTGCCAAGGCTTCCATTGAAAATTTCGGAGCCATTATGCTGGTGCCGGACATTGAAACCGCCATTGACCTTTCCAATCGCCTGGCCCCGGAACATTTGGAGCTCATCGTCAAAGACCCCTTTGACTATATTGACAGAATCCGAAATGCCGGTGCCCTCTTTATCGGGTCCTATACCCCGGAACCCATGGGAGACTATATTGCAGGACCCAACCATGTACTGCCCACGGCCGGGACGGCAAGGTTTTCATCTGCGTTGAGTGTGGAGAACTTCACCAAAAAAACCAGCCTGATCCACTATTCAAAGGCAGCCTTTCACAAGGAGGCCGATGACGTGATCCGCCTGGCCATGACCGAAGGGCTGGATGCCCATGCCAACTCTGTAAAAATCCGCAAATAAAAACTAAATCCCTAATTTCACTAGTTTTTACGCCATTTCCAGGTTATTATAAGAGGGTCTGGATTAAATATTGACTAACACGTTGATTTTAATCTATATATAAAGTTTGTATTCATTTTTGGTAATAATTTTAGAAGATAAAGATAACAACAATGCAGACCATACGAGGATTTAGAGATATACTGCCCGAGCACATCTCCTTGTGGCAGCGAGTTGAACAAGAGGCATTTTCCCTGTTTGAATCCTTTGGATTCAAGGAGATCCGAATCCCTGTCCTGGAAAAAACAGACCTGTTTGCCAGGAGCATCGGAGAAACCACCGACATTGTCGAAAAAGAGATGTACACCTTTCCCGACAGAAAAGGGGAGCACCTGACCCTGAGACCCGAAGCCACGGCATCCATTTGTAGATCTTATATCCAGCACAAAATGTATGCCACGGATCCCTTGAGAAAATTTTATATGACCGGTCCCATGTTCCGGCGGGAAAGACCCCAGAAGGGAAGATACCGGCAATTTTATCAGATTGATGCCGAGGTGTTCGGCGTTGAATCCGCCTATATAGATGTTGAGCTGATTTTTTTACTCAATGAATTGTTCAAACGCTTGGGGCTCACCGGGCTCACCGCCCATGTCAACAGCCTGGGATGTCCCGAATGCCGGCCCTCTTTTCAACGGGCCTTGCTGGATTTTCTGGGGGAAAGAAAGGATGCCCTGTGCGAAAATTGCACCCGGAGAATTCAAAAAAATCCCCTGCGGATTCTTGACTGCAAGGTAGAAAGTTGCCAAAAAGCACTGCAGGGAGCCCCTGCCACCATTGACCACCTATGTCCTGCCTGTGCGGATCACTTTGATATTGTCACCACCACCCTGAAAAAACAAGGGGTTGAGTTTATAGTGGACAAATCCCTTGTCCGGGGACTTGATTATTATACCCGGACGGCCTGGGAAATCAAGACCACCACCCTTGGTGCCCAAAGTGCCGTGGCCGGGGGCGGAAGATATGACGGGCTGGTCCAAGAACTGGGGGGCCCTGCCACCCCTGCCATTGGATTTGCTATCGGGTTTGACCGCCTGGTTGAAGTAATGGCGCAACTGGAGATTGAGACCCCCCAGCCCCCCCTGGAGCTGTTCATTATCGCCCTGGGCGCTGCCGCCCTGGAACAGGCCTATCACTGGTCCTGTGAATTGAACCAAAAAGGGGTTCGAACCGAGGTGGATTTTAGGGGAAAAAGCTTGAAAAGCCTCATGAAACGGGCAAACAAACTCAACGCCACCCATGTACTCATTGCAGGAGAAAATGAATTGAAGGAAAACCAACTGATACTGAGAAATATGGAGACCAAAGACCAGAGATCTCTCTCCATTGACACCCTGGTACCCGAACTGAAAAATATTTTAAAATCATAACACTTTTATAAAAACAACAGAATGAAGGAAAAAACGTGACGGATTTACTTGGAAATATGAAAAGGACACATACCTGTTCCCAGTTAAGGGATACAGATATCGATAGGCAAGTTGTGTTAATGGGATGGGTACAGCACCGCAGGGACCATGGCGGAGTTGTTTTTGTTGATTTGCGGGACAAGGAGGGCATTACCCAGATCGTCTTCAACCCGGAAATTTGCCAAAGCATTCATGGAAAAGCCCAGGAAATAAGGAACGAGTATGTCCTGGGGATCCGGGGAAAAGTATCCGCACGGCCAGGGGACATGCGCAACCCCCATATGGAAACCGGAGCCATTGAAATCCTTGTGGAGGAATTAAAAATTTTTTCCCGGGCCAAAACCCCTGCCTTCCAGATCGATGAACGGGTGGATGCCTCTGAAATCATCCGCCTCCAATACCGGTATCTGGACTTGAGGCGCCCCAAGCTCAAAAAAAATATCCTGGATCGGCACAAGGCCACCATGGCCATCCGAAATTATCTGGACAATCAAGACTTCATTGACATTGAAACCCCCTTCCTGACCAAGAGCACCCCGGAAGGTGCCAGGGATTATCTGGTTCCCTCCCGGGTGAATCAGGGACAATTTTATGCCCTGCCCCAGTCTCCCCAGCTCTTTAAGCAATTGCTCATGGTGGCAGGATTTGACCGATACTACCAGATTGTCAAATGCTTCAGGGATGAGGATCTGCGGGCAGACCGCCAGCCGGAATTCACCCAGATTGACATGGAGCTCTCCTTTGTCAATGAACAGGAGATCATGGAAGTTGCCGAAGGACTGATTCAAAGGATCTTTAAGGATGTTCTGGGGTTGGACCTGGCACCTAGTTTTCCCCGGATCACCTATGACGAGGCCATTGACCGATTCGGCCTGGACCGGCCCGATCTTAGGTTCGGCCTGGAGCTGTGCGATGTATCGGACATCGTAAAGGATGCCGGCTTTAAGGTGTTTGCCGATGTGGTAAAGAAAGACGGCCTTGTCAAGGCCATCAACGCCAAGGGATGTGCAACTTTCAGCCGAAAACAGATCGATGAACTCACCGAGTTTGTTTCCGTATACAGAGCCAAGGGACTTGCCTGGATCAAAATCAAGGAAGACCAATGGCAGTCCCCCATTGCCAAGTTTTTCACAGACGACGAGAAAGATGCCCTGGCAAAGCGCCTGGACCTTGAAATAGGGGATATTGTCTTTTTTGTGGCGGATCAGCCCAAGATCACCAATGAAGCCCTGGGTCAGTTGAGAAATGAATTGGGACGACGCCTGGAATTGATTTCCGATGAGGTGTTTGAGTTTACCTGGGTAACCGAATTTCCCCTGTTTGATTACGATGAAACAGAAAAAAGGTACCAGTCCCTTCATCACCCCTTTACCGCCCCCCTTGAAACCGATATCGACAAACTTTCAACCGCCCCCCTTGAGATCAAATCCCGGGCCTATGACCTGGTGCTCAACGGAATTGAAATCGGCGGCGGCAGTATCCGTATCCATGACACCGATCTCCAGGAACGCGTACTTAGCTGCCTGGGCATTGATGAGCGAGAAGCCAAGGAAAAATTTGGATTTCTCCTGGAAGCCCTGGCATCGGGTGCCCCCCCGCACGGCGGAATCGCCTTTGGTCTGGACCGGTTGATGATGATCCTGTGCAAGGAAGATTCCATCAGAAACGTCATTGCATTTCCCAAGACCCAGAAAGCCACCTGTCTCTTGACAGAAGCGCCTTCCAAAGCCTCCCCGGCCCAGCTCCAGGAACTGGCCATCAAGGTGACCAAGCTTGAAGAGTAGGCCAAAAACATAAAACACCTCCCATAAACAAAAAAGTCCGGTCTTGGATAAAGACCGGACTTTTTTGTTTAAACCGTACTGACTTTATAGGATGTTTGTGGGCAAATCAGGCCCGTTTTCTTCTCACATGGAGGATGGGGGTGTTAAAAACCAGGGCGGACACATTGTCATCCCGTTTAACCTTTAGTTCCAGAGATTCTCTGTCAATCTCAAAATATTTTAAAATCACATCCACAATATCGTTTTGAAGATCAACCAAGGTGGTGTCATCGACTTCGAGCTTGTCATAAATTAAAGAGAATTGAAGCCTTTTTTTGGCTTCATCTTTGCTTTGCTTCTTGCGTTTTAATAATCCTGATAGCATCAACTTCTCCTTATTGTGTTAGCCCGAATGTTTTGCTGAATTTACTCCACATGCTCGATCTGCCGATGGGCACTTCAAAAGGCACATCTGTTTCGCCATTGATCCGGCGAGCAATTCGTTTGAAGGCCTGACCCGCCTTTGAATCATTCTGGAGCACCAGCGGCGTTCCGGTATTGGAAGAAATCAACACCTTGTCATCCATGGGGACAAGACCTGCAAGTTCAATGGAAAGCACTTCCATCACATCTTCATGGCTGAGCATCTCTCCTCTTTTCACCCGGGCCGGCTCAATCCGGTTGACAATAAGTTTAGGTGTGAGAGACCGGGAATATAAAATCCCGATAACCCGGTCTGCATCCCTGACAGCCGGGACATCCGGAGTACATACCACCAGGGCTTCGCTGGCGCCTACAATGGAACTTTCAAATCCCCGTTCAATGCCGGCGGGAGAATCCATGATCACATAGTCAAATTGTTTGGCCAATTCCTTTGCCACCCGCTCAACCCCGGCAGTGGTCAGGACATCTTTGTTGTCACTCTGGGAGGCGGGGATGAGGAAAAGGTTGTCAATTCTTCTGTCCCGGATGGCGGCCTGTTCTATTTTACACCGACCCAGTACCACATCCACAATGTTGAACACGATCCGGTTTTCCAGTCCCATGACAACATCGAGATTTCTCAGGCCAATATCCATATCCACAATGGCCACACGATTTCCTTCAAGGGCAAGGGCAGCACCAATGGAAGAAGTGGCCGTTGTTTTACCAACCCCTCCTTTTCCCGATGTTACGACAATGATTTTACCTTCCAATTCACACCTCAATTCAAAAAATTTTTATGTTTAAATGGCTTCCGGCCAGGGCATTCGCCGGAACGGGCTTGCCTTCATATAGTCTCGTACAATGATTTTATTCTTTTCCACCGAGGCAAATTCCGGGCTGCTGCCAGCCCCGTCTTCACTTCCAGAGGCTGAGATGGGACCGATTTTTACATGGCTGGGATTAAACGCAAGGGCAAAAACAATGGCATCTTCCTTGTCCGGAAACCCTGCATGCACCTTGCCGGAAAGTTTACCCAGCACAATCACATCCCCCCCGGCAATGAGTTCCGCTCCCGGGTTCACATCCCCGGTAATCACCAAATGTTTTTTAGCATTGATTTCTTGGCCCGACCGAACCCGGCCCCTGAGCATCAGGACATCACTGCGATGTTGATTCCATCCCTTTGACAGGTCCCGCTGCCGTATTCTTTCTGTGGGAACCGATCGTTTTATGGGAGAGGTGGAAACAATACCCAGTTCAAAATGTTTCGTTAAATAAAGTTTAATCCGCTGGATCAAGTCTTCATGCCCTTTGGCATCCCCCACATCCAGAACCACATCTGCATTCATGGCCAAATGCTTGAGTTTTTTGAACAATTTTTCAATCTCTGAAATAAGAACCTCTTCAGAGTGGGAGGGATCCAAAGTGATCCAGAAGCCCTTGCCAAACCCTTTTAACTTCACCGGAGCCACAGTTTCAAAATTAATCATGGGGATATCTTAACAAATTGTCTGTTTATCATTAAAAGTATCATCAGGGGATATTATAAAAAATCGGGGAAACAGTGTCAAGGATTGAATCTTTTGACGGTGAATACAGAAGTTGTCTCACCTGCAATACTGCATAGGGAAACCTATAATTCAAGGACCTCCCGTATCTTATGGGAAAAATCAATCACAGAATAGGGCTTTAAAATATATCCTTTACATCCTTTTTTGAGCATTTCCTGGGCTTTTTCATCAATGGAATACCCGGTTGAAAGCAGCACCTTGATATCTGGATTCTGTTTTTTCAATTCCAAAAACGTCTCAAACCCGTTCATTTCGGGCATGATCATATCCAAAATTACCAGGTTGATCTCATCTTTTTTTTCTGCATAGATCTCCAGGGCTTTTTTTCCCGAGTCCGCTGTGATCACGCTATATCCCAATGCCTTACAGATTTCTCTTCCAACGGTAAGTATTCGCTGCTCATCATCCACCAGCAGAACCGTTTCATTCCCCAGCACCAATTTCTCATCAGCCGACGGCAAATCGGGATTTTCAATGGGCTCTGCCAGGGGAAGGAGAATGGAAAAAGCCGACCCCACATCAACGGAGCTCCAGACGTCAATCACCCCATTATGATTCCGGACAATTTCCCGTGCAAAGGTAAGGCCCAGCCCTTTTTTCTCGGGATAGTCCCGGTGATCGGCCGAATAAAAGGGCTTAAAAATTTTTTCCAGGGTCTCGCAATTCATGCCCACACCTGTGTCGGTCAGGGTTATCTTGACAAAAAAACCCGTATCAAGCCCATAGGCGTCGGCCGTGCCATTCAAAACGGCGGCAGATTCGGTGACCACAGAAAGCGTCCCCCCTTCTGGCATGGCAAGAATGGCATTATCCACAATGACCCCGATGGCCAGGTTGATTTTATCAGGGTCGGCATTAATCACCAGGGATTTGGAATCCAGATCCACGTCCAGCACAATCTCTTTTCCCTTGAGATCAAGGTTTTCCATTGTCCTGCGAACCAGACGGTTCACATCAATGGAGCTTGTATAATAAGCATCCACCTTGGCAAACCCCAATAACTGATTGGCAATTTCCGATCCCTTGTCAATACAGCCTATAATTTCTGTTATATGACCGAAAAGCGGATCAGACGGCTTGATGCTGTTCATCATCAAGGAAGCATGGCCTTTGATGGCGGTCAAGAGGTTGTTAAAATCATGGGCTATACCGCCGGCAAGGGCCTCAACCGCATCTGGTGACTCGTTTTTTAATTGTATGTATTCCATTTATCGCACCTAAATTTAACCCACTTTTATAGGATCAGTTATACGACCATTTATCCATCCGTTACTGTTTATAGTTCAAACTGCACCTCCCTTGCAATCGGGGAAACCCTTACTTTTAGAAAAAAAAGCGGTTTTTTTACTCCAAAGCGATAATGCCTTCTTTAATGGCAAATTTTGTCAATCCGGCAACATTAAAAATGCTTAACTTCTTCATAATATTTCTACGATGGGTTTCAATGGTTTTAATGCTGACTCCCAGCTTTTGGGCAATCTCCCGGGTCTTTTCCCCTTCGGCAATCAGCTGGAGGATCTCCGGCTCTTTTTTGGAGATCTTATTAAATTGCGGGATCTGATCACTGCTGGAAAAAGCATGTCCTTCACAGTCTACATACATTCTTGCAATGACAGACGTCAGGTAAAAGTTACCTTTCATCACCTCCTGAATCGCATCATACAATTCACTGAAGGCAGATTCTTTTAAAATATACCCCGAAGCACCGGCTGCAAACATTTTATCAATAATGGTTTTGCTGGAATGCATGGACAGGGCAATAACTTTTGTAAAGGGAACTTGCTTCTTGATCCTGGCAGTCGCCTCCACACCATTAAGATCCGGCATGGAAATATCCATCAGCATGACATCCGGTTTCAGGGCAATGGCCTTTTCCACGGCTTCCCGGCCATTGCCGGCAATATCCAGTACACAAATGCCCTTTTTTTCCAACAGGCTTTTCAACCCTTCCCTGATAATGGCGTGATCATCGGCTATGATGACTTTTATTTCCATATTCTCCCAATACTTATAATGATTTATGGAAGTCTATCCCGAAGACAGCTGAAAATCAAATACTAATTAACTTTTCTTGTTGACAAGCCTGACATTCTCTTTATAATACTTTCTATTATGATGTTCTTATACACAGAAACAATTGATTCCGAAAAATCCACCCCGCACGACACAACAGCCCCTTTTCTTCACATTAGCCTTGCGACTGCCTGGCATTGGTGGCAAAACTGTGACGGCGGCATTGATTCTGTCTGAGATGAACACCTAAAAGACAAGTAACCAAAGGCTGCAGCGTAAAAGGCAACCTTGAGGTTATACATCGGTTGCCCCAAATCTCCCGCCTTTTTTATTGCCCATTGAATTAAATACTGATAAAACCCTTTATTGAAGATTGGAGGTAGGAAATGCTAGTCGTATTGGAAAAAGGAACAACCGAAGAAGGTGTCCAGGCAATTGTCCGGATTATTGAAAAACGAGGATACACAGCCCGGCCCATACCCGGAGGCGATAGGGTTTCCATCGGCATCCTGCATAATAAAGGATCCGTCGATGCAGCCCATTTTCTGGGGCTCGACGGTGTAAAGGAGGTCATTCCGGTGACAAAACCATATAAGCTTGTCAGCCGGGAATTCCAGCGGGACAATACCCAGATAAAAATTGGTGACGCGGTTTTCGGCGACGGCACCATGCCCGTTATTGCCGGCCCCTGTGCTGTTGAAAGCTTAGAACAGGTATTAACCATTGCAAGGTCTGTAAAAAAGGCAGGTGCCCTGCTTTTCAGGGGAGGGGCATTCAAACCCAGAACATCTCCCTATTCCTTCCAGGGACTGGGAGAACAGGGACTTAAATTTTTGGCAAAAGTCAGAGAAGAAACAGGCCTGCCAGTTGTGACGGAGGTTCTGGATGTTGAGAATTTTGATCTTGTAGAAGCCCATGTGGATGTAATCCAGATCGGAACCCGAAACATGCAAAACTTTTCCCTGCTCCGGCGTGCGGGAAGATCCAAGCGTCCCGTGATTTTGAAACGGGGAATGTCGGCCATGCTCCAGGAGTGGCTCATGGCAGCAGAATATATCATGGAAGAGGGAAATTCAAATGTCATCCTCTGTGAAAGAGGGATCAGAACCTTTGTCCGTCACAGCCGGAACACCCTGGACCTGTCCGTGGTACCTGCCGCAAAAAAAGAAACCCATCTGCCGATCATTGTGGACCCCAGCCATGCAGCCGGTGTCCGGGACCAGGTGATTCCCCTGGCCTATGCCTCGGCAGCCCTGGGCGCAGATGGACAAATGATCGAAGTTCATAACAAGCCGGAAGAAGCCTTAAGTGACGGGGCCCAATCCCTTTATCCGGATCAGTTCACAGCGGTCATGAAAAAAATGAATGCCATTCGCGCAATTATCGAAACAAAATAATGAAAACCTTTCAGGTAAACGGCCAACAAAGACTTTCCTCCATACATGTGGGGGAGAGTCTTTCAAATATCGGTACCTATCTTCCCGTGGGTGTCACCCCCATCATTATCACGGATGAAAATATAAAAGCGCTGTATGGAAATAAGTTTCCCAAGGGCCCTGTTCTCACCATCTGTACCGGAGAAAGCATCAAAACCCTTGCCACCGTAGAAACACTTATAGGAGAATTAATCGCACTCTCCTGTGACAGGGGTTGCTTTATTCTGGGAATAGGGGGAGGGATTGTCACTGATATTGTCGGCTTTGTGGCCTCCATTTTTTTGCGGGGGGTGCGATTTGGTTTTGTCTCCACCTCCCTTCTCGCCCAGGTGGATGCCAGCGTGGGGGGAAAAAATGGGGTCAATCTTTCTGCCTTTAAAAACATGGTGGGTGTTTTTAACCAGCCTGAATTTGTCATCTGCGATATTGATATGCTGGAAACCCTGCCCAAAAAGGAAATTTCCAACGGCCTGGCCGAAATAGTCAAACACGGCCTGATCTGCGATGCCGCCCTGCTGTCGTTTATTGAAGAGAATCGTCAAAAAGCCCTGGACCTTGACCGGGATACTATTTTCCGGCTGGTGGCAGATTCCGTTGCCATCAAATCCCAGGTGGTTCAGCTCGATGAACGAGAAGCAGGAGAGCGGAGAAAACTCAACTTCGGCCACACCATCGGCCATGCCATTGAAAAATTAAATCAAGAAAAATTAAATCAGAAAACGATAGATCAGAAAAAGCAGGATCAAACCGGCCATGGCAGAGCCGTATCCCTGGGCATGGTTGCTGCCGCCCTGTTTTCCCAAAAAAAAGGCATGATCGCCCAGGCTGATGTGAATAGGATAACCACCCTTTTAAAAGAGCTCAACCTTCCGGTAGAACTGGATTACAAGGCGGACCAAATCATAGAAATCGCCTCCAGGGACAAGAAAAAACTGGGCAGCGACCTTTATTTTGTCTTCCTTGAAGCCCTGGGCAAGGCCCGGGTGGAAAAGATCCGCTATGCTGAAATGAATGCTTTTATCCGTTCTGTGTTAACTTGAAAATGTATTGAATTTGCAATAGATCACAGGTTATTGTACTATTGTTTTATTCATTTGAGCAAAATACCAAAAATTTTTCTACACCATATCTTTCTTTTCCCTTGGTGATTTTGACCCGTAAGAATGCGCCTTACATTGGCGGCATTGAAGATTTACATGGAAAAACACTTGCAACTATTAATAAGAATGCCCACTTCTATTTGGCTTAAAAGAGACAAAATAAAGTTTGAACCGTACTATGTAAAATCTCCACTGAAAAAACTTGAATTAATATTTGAGCAGACCTTACGTGGGAAAAATTTAACCAGAAATTTAATTGCATTTGCCAAAGACCAAGGAACCTAAGCAAGAATTCTTCAGAATCAGTGAAAAAATAGACCTTGTTGTAAATCTGTTAAAAAAGGATTTCCAAGGTATTGAACTGATAAAAGAAGACAAACCAGGAGTACCAGATTTGCTTGCTGATCCAGGGATGATCGAGCATGCGCTTATAAATCTAATACAAAATTCAATCCACGCCACAAGTATGTCTGAACATCCCAGAATAATGCTTCGAACCTATTGTCTGGATGAAAATATATGTTTTGAAATTGAGGATAATGAGTGTGGGATTACCAAAGAAAATTTGGAAAATATTTATGAACCCTCTTTTACCCTGAAAGGAACTAAGGATATAACCGGTTCATATGGAAGAGCCATTAAAGGAACCGGTTATGGCATGGCCAATGTTAAAAAATACATTGAACAGCATAAGGGCAGTATTTCAGTTAAATCTGAATTTGGATCTACGACATTCACTATACGCCTGCCAGTCATCAAAAAAGAATTAACAAGCGAAGAAAAAACTCAAATCCGAAAAGAAAAAATGTGTTTTGATAAATCTATTCTTCTTGTGGAGGATGAACCGGCAATATCAGGCGTTCAGTATAGAATACTATCGCATGAACCCTGTAATCATAAAGTTGATATCGCCAATGACGGGCAAGTTGCAATGGATTTATTTGATAGAAACCAATATGATTTTATAAGTTTGGATTATGTCCTTCCAGGAAAAGTTAACGGTATGGACGTGTACAATCATATCAGGAAAACAGACAAAATAATTCCAATTTTGTTTATTTCAGGGAATATTGAATTTTTAGAATCCATAAAAAGGCTAAAATCAAAGGATTCCAACATTGATCACCTGTCAAAGCCTTGTAAGAATAAAGATTATATAAATGGCATAAATAAATCGCTGGAACAGAGCATTGGTCTCTCAAGAATAATGGAGCGGTAAGGAGATAAACTTCTTTTAAAACCACTATAATTATAGTATATATTTCACAAACTAACCACCTGTTAGTATTCGCATCTTAGATCATAGGAGAAAAAAAGTATGGCAAGTTTAAAAGGAACCCAGACTGAAAAGAATCTATTAACCGCTTTTGCCGGGGAGTCACAGGCCCGTAACCGTTACACCTATTTTGCAAGTGCGGCTAAAAAGGAAGGGTATGTTCAGATTTCTGAAATTTTTACAGAAACAGCCAACCAGGAGAAAGAACATGCCAAACGACTTTTTAAATTTCTGGAAGGCGGCGAGGTGGAGATCATTGCGGCCTTCCCTGCCGGGGTGATCGGTACCACCCTTGAGAATTTGAAAGAGGCAGCTGCCGGGGAAGAGTATGAATGGACCCAGATGTATCCGAACTTTGCTGCCGTTGCAAAAGAAGAGGGATTTGGTGCCATTGCCATTGTTTTCGAAATGATCGCAATCGCTGAAAAACAGCACGACAAACGCTATGGTGAACTTGCCGCCAATATAGAGGCGGGCAAAGTATTTAAAAAAGGAACCAGTGTTAAATGGCGGTGCCGCAATTGCGGATATGTCCATGAAGGCAAAGAGGCCATTGAGATGTGTCCGGCCTGTGCTCACCCCCAAGCACATTTTGAGGTGCTGGCGGAAAATTGGTAAACAAAAAACCCCGCAAACAGGTTAAAAGAAAAAGCAAAGGAAACGCCCTGAATCTAAAATCACCCGAAGGGAAGATTGTTTGACGGATTCGGGGCGTTTCATCTGGATCCAACAGATTGATGAATTGACAAAGAATAAATATGATCCTATATTTATAGGCAATTTTGTAAGCTAATAAATTTTGTAATCTAAAGGATAATGACCATGACAGAAAATATTTTAGAAATCGATGACGATTCATTCGAAGAAATTGTTTTAAAATCAGACAAACCCGTAATGGTAGATTTCTGGGCTCCCTGGTGCGGTCCCTGTAAAGCCATCGGCCCCACCGTTGAAG
>CAYWNB010000032.1:21140-24097 GCA_964459195.1 uncultured Desulfobacula sp. | reverse complement strand
TTCAATGTTTTACATGGTCAAGACTATAATGGATCAGGGACATTACATGATCGTCATCCAGTGTATAGTATACACTCTTCCCCTCTCTTCTGTTTTTAACAATTTTTAAGGTTCGTAGAACCCGAAGCTGATGGGATATAGCGGACTCGGACTGTTGACAGATAACGGCGATGTCACACACGCAATGTTCTCGTTTCAACAGTGCCAGTACAATTTTAAGCCGGGACGGGTCGCTGAGTGCTTTAAATATTTCTGCCATCCCCACAATTTCTTTCTGGTTGGGGATCTCTTTTAGGGTCTTGTTCACGCTGACTTTATTCACACATTTTTCTGCACACACATTCATGGATCACCTCTTCAATTGAGCATTTGTTCATATATTAGTACAAAGTATTCTCCCTGTCAAGGAAAAAACTGTAGATGTCAGATGGTGGTATTGGCCATTTAAAAAACTATTTTAAAATCAGAGGATTTATGCCTATTAATGGTGGTAAAATGACTTGGTTAACTGAAGATGAAAGGAACCAAAAGATGGAAAATGATATAAAGATGGAAAATGATATTGTAATACACAATGGCCTCCTGTTGACAATGGAACAAGGGCTGCCCGTTATTGAAAACGGTGCCGTGCTGATCCGGGGTTCACAAATTTTTGACTGTGGTCCGGAAAAAGAGTTGGACCTTGACCTGGCCTTTGTTCACGATGACAATCGAATCGATGCTGGTGGGGGGATTATCATGCCCGGTCTTGTCAATTGTCACACCCATGTACCCATGTCCATGTTCCGGGGGCTTGCCGATGACCTGCCCCTGGATGTATGGCTTAACCAACATATCTTTCCTGCCGAGGCAACCCGGCTCAACCCGGATTCGGTTCACCAATGGAGTCTCCATTCTTGCAGAGAAATGTTGCTTTCAGGCACCACTAGCTGCTGTGATGGTTATTTTTTCGAGGCACAGGTGGCCAGAGCCATGGTCGAATCGGGTATTCGGGCAGTGGCGGGTCAGGGGGTGATTGATTTCCCTGCCCCGGGGGTGCCGGACCCCACCCACAATATCCAGGCGGCAAAAGAATTTGTGGCGCAGATCAGTCATCTGTCTTCTCTAATAACGCCTTCTATTTTCTGCCACTCTCCCTATACCTGTTCAGCCGCAACCCTGGTTGCAGCCAAGCAGGCAGCCGAAGATGCCGGGATCCTCTTTCAGATCCATGCTGCAGAAACTCAAAATGAGGTTCACATGGTCAAGGGACTCAATAAAAAGTCTGTCATTGCATACCTGGACGACCTGGGCCTTTTAAATGAAAGAACGCTTCTTGTCCATTCGGTGTGGATCGATGATGGAGATATTGAGATTATTCACAAGCGCTCCGCTTGTGTTGCCCATTGTCCGGAATCCAATATGAAGCTGGCATCGGGCATTGCGCCGGTTCCCCGTATGCTGGATGCAAGAATCGTCGTGGGGATTGGTACGGACGGATGTGCTTCCAATAATGACCAGGATCTTTTTTCCGAAATGGACATGGCAGCTAAGCTTCACAAGGTGGCCTGCATGGATCCTTGTGTCATGGATGCCAGAACCTGCCTTGCCATGGCCACCATTGAAGGGGCAAGGGCCATTGGGCTTGACAGGAAAATCGGGTCCATTGAACGGGGGAAACAGGCAGACATCATTATTGTGGATGTCAAAAAGCCCCATATGGTGCCCATGTATGATCCTTTCTCCAGTCTGGTCTATTCCGCTAAATCATCGGACGTATCCCTGGTCATGGTCGATGGTATTCTCCGGGTCAAAGAGGGGAAATTGCTCTAAAAAGAATGCCGCCAGACTACCAGGGTCAGGGCAGTCAGGCGGCTGGATAATGTTTGCCAAGGAGATGGGGGGTTGCCTTAGAAAAACAACTTCCTTCATTATCCGACTTCGTAATCTTGAGTTTGTTTCTATCCTTATGGTTATTTTTTGTCAAGAATAATTTTTAATTTACACATTAAATAAATAATAATTACCATAAATTACCATAAATAACTTTTATCCTGGTTGGATTTTGGTGTGACAGAATCTTTTCAGGGGTGATTTTTGGGTTGTCACACAGAAAATTCCAGTATATAAACCAGATGAAAAGATGTGAACCGTTTTAAAGGAGTCTTCCATGCTAGAACCGATTTTCATCAAAGCCACCAGCCTGTCAGATGCCTGGTTTCAAACCCTTTATCAATGTGTGGAAAAGGGTCGGTCCTTCACCATAGACAGGGGATCCTTTGAAGGTCAGAAACGACTTGAGTTCGATTATATTACCATTCATATCACCCATCCTTCGTCAGTTCCCCTGTTGCCCAAGGTGAACCCGGCCTTGGGATTTCCCGACCCTGTGGATGAAAATTATCTGGATAATTATCTGCCCTATCTTATGACCGGTGAGGAAAAACAGGGGGAATCCTATACCTATGGCCAGCGGATCTGCAAGTGCGACCTTGCCTATCTGCCGGATGATTACAAGGCGCTTACTGAAATATTGATCCAGGAAAGAGAAATCTGGACAGACCGGAATATTTTGATAGAGGAAAAGGGGAAATTTTATGTTAACCAGATGGAATTGATGATCTGGACCTATACCCACAAAGGCTACCGGAATAACCAGATGATCCTGCAGGTGGGGCAACCCTCTGACATGATTTTGATTGATCCTCCCTGCCTGCGACACATCGATACCCGTATTCAGGATGGAAAACTTCATTTTTTCCCCTATTTCAGGTCCTGGGATCTGTTTGGCGGTTTCCCGGCCAACCTGGCCGCCATTGAGATGATGAAACAATATTGCGCAGCCCAGATCGGGGTTGAAAATGGTGAAATCATTGCCTCCTCCAAGGGACTCCACATTTATGACTATGTATTTGAGATTGCCGAGGCCATAAGGGGACGCTCCATGGATGAGTTTCGACAGATGACATGATTATCAA
>CAYWNB010000032.1:0-21040 GCA_964459195.1 uncultured Desulfobacula sp. | reverse complement strand
CTGGATGGTGAACTTTGGAGTAAAAGGGGTGATTTTGAATTCATTCAATCAATCGTTCTTGATAAAAAACCGGGAGAGGGGTGGGAAAAAATCAGGTATAATATTTTTGAAGTCCCCAATGAAAAAGGAGACTTTCTTGTGCGACTCAACCGAGCAAAAGAATGGTTTGAAATACACAAGAACAGTCATGTGCGGTTTATTCCCCAGATACGGATACAAGACACATCAGATCTTGATCAATTCCTCAATAAAATAGAATCCATGGGAGGTGAGGGTGTTATCGTAAAGGACCCAAAAATGCCTTACCATACCGGGCGAAGTGCCCATATCCTGAAAGTGAAAAATTTTCAGGATATGGAAGGAATTATCATTGGTTTAAACAAGGGGAAGGGAAAATACAGGGAGATGATGGGATCTCTTACCCTGAGGCTTGCAAACGGAATCGTTTTTAAGCTGGGCACGGGTTTTACAGACCAATTCAGGAAAACCCCGCCCTCCTTAGGAACAAGTGTTACCTTCAAGTACAATGGATTTACCAAAAACGGGATTCCCAAATTTGCATCTTTTTTAAGGGTGCGTCAGGAATGATACCCATGTTTAAAAAAATAGGGTTAATGTCCTTTTTTCCCGAGCTGTGTTTCTATCCATAATTGAACATCCTTTAATACCTGTGCATGTTCAGGCTCATTGAATATTTCATGGTAAAATCCATCATAGAGTTTAATTACTTTATCCCCTGAGCCCACCAGGTCATAAAGAAGCTGAGCACCAACGGGATCGACCAATGAATCTTCACTTCCCTGGGCAATCATTATGGGCAATTGTATTTTTGCGGCATGTTCCGTGACATGGCGCATTGTTTTGATTAACTCTGCGGCAAGGCGGGCTGTGATTTTTCCGGTATGAACCAAAGGGTCATTGATATAAGCTTCTACCACAGCAGGATCACGACTTATTCCTTCAAAAATTAATGGGGCAACACCTAATTTTGGCATGAGCACGGAAAATATTTTCCCTGCGAGAATAGCGATTTGGGAAATATTTTCCGGTATTTTGATTGCCGGGCCGGAAAGAATAGCCCCGGATAAATCCTTCTGATGTTCCAGCAGGTATGCTGCACCAATTAATCCCCCCATGCTATGCCCGATCAGAAATATTGGCGTTTCAGGCTGCTTTTCTCGGATAGAATCAAAATAGATCTTGAGTGTTTTTGTGAAATCCTGGAATTGTTCCACATAGACCCTTTTCCCCTCTGATTTTCCATGTCCTATATGATCGATTCCATAAACACCATATCCCAGTGGGACAAAGTGATTGACAAGGTTCATATATCGTCCGCTATGCTCTGCTAATCCATGGGCAACCATAAGAATTGCTTTTGGTTTATCCTCGGGCAGCCAATATTGATAATACACATTGGTGGTTCGATTGCTTTTTAAATATCCTTCCTGGTGTTTCATTCATATCTCCTTGAAAAATTATTTTCCAAAGCTGCAGGAGGGAAATCGACACACTTTGCAGCTGGAGCAGAATCCGCCATGTCCCATTTTAACTATGTCTGAGCGTTGAATGGTTTCTCCGGCTAAAAGCCGGGGCAAAATCAGGTCAAAGATGGAGGCCCTGTGGTACATGACGCATCCGGGCAGTCCCACCACGGGAATATCCCCGATATGGGCCAACATAAACATGGCACCGGGAAGAACCGGGGCTCCGTAGGAGGTAACCTTACCCCCCGCCGCCCGGATGGCAGCCGGGGTTAAATCATCCGGGTCCACGGACATGCCGCCGGTTACGGCAATCATCTGTGCGCCTTCCGCCAGCAATTCCTGGATGGCGGCGACGGTCATGGACAGTTCATCGGAAACAATTATTTTTCGAGTAATATGACTGCCCAGTGCTTCAAATTTTTTTGTCACCACAGGTCCAAAGCCATCCCGGATTCTGCCGTTAAAGACTTCCGATCCCGTTATCACCAACCCCACATCCAGTTTGGCCATGGGTTTTACCTGGATGATGGGAAAATATTGTCTGCATATTTCTTCTGCTTCAACGACGCGTTTTTTATCAATGGACAGGGGGATGACCCGGGTGCCAGCAAGCTCCTGGCCAGGTTGAACCACCTGGTTCGTATGCAGGGTGGAAAAGATGACATCCGGGACCGAGTTTAATCGTTCAAGGGCGGCCACATCGATTTTTAAAAAACCAAGGGCTGTGGCGGAAAAACCTACCTTGCCCTCCTTTGGATCGCTGATGGAAAGCCCTTTGCCCATGGAGGCCCTTGCAATGCGCAGGGCAGCATCATTTTCATGGACCTCTCCGTCAAGACCTGCCACATATATATTTTGTTTGCCAAGATCCAGCAGTTTTTCCACGTCTGCCGGGGTAATGACATGGCCTTTTCTAAAGGTCGGGCCTTTAAACAGGTCCGGCACAATTTCGGTGATGTCATGGAGCAGAACTTTGCCCACGGCATCTTGAACGGGAAGGGCCTTTATTTTTTCTTTTTCATAGTATTGCATATCATGATACTCCTGAAAGATTATCCACTGATAGCGGTCTGTCCGGTCTGATGCAATTCCTAACCGCCGAGATTGGGCCTAACCGCCGAGATTAGGATTGATAAACTCGATCATATCATTTTCCATGACCATACAGGTATCATAATTTTTAGGATAAATATACCTGCCGTTTTGTTCCACAATTACGTGGGGATCCCCCTCATCAAAAAATTTAATGAGTTTGCTGATATTCAGGCCCTGGGGAATGGTCTCTTTCAAACCGTTAAATTGGATTTTCATATTTTCATGTCTTTCTTTTCATGTTTTAATTTTTATTTGATGGGCTGCAGGCCCTGCAGTCCGGGTTAGGCGTCAATTCAGCCGTGGTAATTCGCATTTCCAGTCCGGAAATCCGGACCAGCCGGTTTGTTAACGGGGTGCCGATGGCCAACAGCAGTTTAACCGCTTCCATGGCCTGGATGGAAGCAATCATTCCGGCGGTTGCTCCCAGTATACCATTGTTGGGGGGTGGGTTACCAGATTTTATTGTTTCGGGTTTTATTGTGTCAGGTTTTAACGTGTCAGGATCTTGCAGTATACATTCAAAACAAACAGATAATCCCGGGACAAAACTTGAAACCATTCCGTCAAACCCCATGACGCCGCCAAAAATCCAGGGCAGGTTATGGTGTAGCGCGGCACGGTTCAATACCTTTCGGGTTGGGTAATTGTCACATCCATCCACGATGAGGTCCACGCCTTCCAGGAGCCCGTCAATGCTACCCTGGTCTATTCTTACCTGTACCGGGGTAACCTGAATGGCTGAGTTGAGCTGACCCAGGTGTTGGGAAGCCGAGACTACCTTGGGTTTTCCCAGGGTGGCCTCGGAGTGAACAAGCTGTCGGTTTAAATTGGAAAGTTCCACATGATCGTGGTCCGCAATGATTAAATGTCCCACACCGGCGGCTGCCAGATACAAGGATGACAGGGAGCCTAACCCCCCGGCTCCGGCAATTAGGACCCTTGCCCTGGCAAGTTTTTCCTGACCGGAAGAGCCGATCTGGGGCAGCTTGATCTGGCGGGTATACCGTTCGCAGGTTTCAGGGGCCATTTTTTATCAGAGTTCCTATTATATTCTTCTATTTGGCCATTCTGGCCTTATACTCCTGGATGGCATGGAAGACCCGTTCCGGGTTCATGGGCAGTTCATTGAGCCTGACCCCTGCGGCATTGTAAACCGCATTGAGGATGGCGGGGATGGTTGGCATGATGGCGCCTTCCCCCACTTCCTTGGCGCCGTAGGGGCCATTGGGTTCATCGCTTTCCACCACAATCGCTTTGACCCGGGGCATGTCCATGGACGTGACAATTTTGTATTCGGCAAGATCGGCGTTGAGTACCTGGCCCTTGTCGTTAAAGATCACCTCTTCATGCATGGCTTCCCCGATTCCCATGGAGACGGACCCTTCCATCTGGCCTTCCACCGAGGTCATGTTGATGGCCTTGCCGCAGTCATGGGCGTCGGTGATGCTGTCAATGGTCACCTGTCCTGTTTCCATGTCCACGGTTACCTCGGCCACCTGGGCTGAGCACCCATAGGCTGGAGAGGTGCCAACGGCTGCTCCCTTGAACTTGCCACCCAGGTTATGGGGTTTGTATTTACCGGTTCCCACAATGGAGCCTTTTTCAAGGAAGGCAATTCGGGAGGCTTCCTTAAAGGTTAGTTTTTCAGAATCAGGATTATCGATCCAGCCTCTGTGTTCCTTGATATACCGGGTCCGAAGGGCTGAAAAATCAGGCACATCCCCTGAAAATTCAATAAAGCCGTTTTTGATATCCAGCTCTTCCACGGGGAGGTTCAGCTGGCCCGCCAGAACTTCCAGAACCTGGGCCTTGGCATGGTCGGCTGCGTCCTTGGTGGCGTGTCCGGTCATGAGTGTCTGGCGGCTGGAGTATGCACCCAGGTCAACACCCATGTCGGTGTCCCCGGAAGCCAGTCGGACATGATCCAAAGGAATACCTAATGCTTCGGCGGCAATCATGGCAAAGGCCGTGTCAGACCCCTGGCCGATTTCAGCCGATGCCGTATAAACAAGGGCGGTGCCCCCGTCTTCCGTCAGCTTGACAATGACCGTACCATGAAAGGTGTCAGACCGGTAAATGGGGTATCCTGCCCCGGATACAAAGAAACCGCAGGCCATGCCAATGCCTTTTCCATCTGGCATATTTCCCTTTTTTTTGTCCCAGTCAGATCCTTCTCGCACCGCTTCTATACATTCGGACATGCCAAACGAGCTCATGTTCAGGTCGTTACAGGTTGTGTCTCCTGCATTCATCATGTTTTTTATCCGAAGTTCCATGGGGTCCATGCCGATCTCTTCGGCAATCATGTCCACCTGCTGTTCAAACAAAGCTCTGGCAATAACCGCTCCATGGCCCCGCTGGGCACCACAGGTGGGTTTGTTGTTATACACCCTGTAACCGTCATAGCTCATATTGGCAATTTTGTAGGGGCCGCCGAGAAGTGAGCCCGTATAGTAAACCGTGGCAATACCAAAGCTGGTATAGGCACCGCCGTCCAGGCAGCACTCATGCTTGATGGCCATGAGGGTCCCATCTTGTTTGGCGCCCGTGGTAATGGTATGGGTGAACTGGTGCCGGGCCCTTGCATACATAAAAACCTGTTCCCGGGTAAAATTCATTTTGACGGGTTTTTGGGTCTCCCTTGCCAGGATACAGCAGGCAAGTTCCATGGGGTTGGCAGCGGCCTTGATCCCGAACCCTGCGCCTACATAGGGTTTTTTTACCCTTACCAGGCCCACATCCATGCCTAAAACCATGGCAACGGTTCTCTGAACATAATGGGGAACCTGGGTGGAACTGACCAGGGTGAGGACGCCTCTGTTGTCAAATTCGGCAATGCATCCCTGCATTTCAATAAAGGCGCCGTCCTGGCGTTTGTTTTTCATGGTGCTGGTCTTGATGATATCGCATTCTTTTAATGCAGCGGCCACATCTCCGAATTCCTGGTGGACTTCGGCGCACAGGTTGCCAGGGGAATTATCGTGGAGCTGGGGCGCCCCATCCTTCATGGCATCTTCCACCGTGAATACCGCCGGCAGAAGTTCATATTCTACTTCGATAAGTGTGCAAGCCTTCAGGGCTATTTCCAGGGAAATAGCGGCAACGGCTGCAATTTCATCCCCAATATACCTCACCTTGTCAATGGCAAAAACGGTTTCGTCATACCGGGCAGGGCTGACACCATATTTGATGTGGCCTGCTTGTTCATGGGTAATAACAGATTTGACGCCGGGAAGACTTGCGGCCTTTGAGGTGTCAATGGAAAGTATTTTTGCATGGGCATGGGGGCTTTGGAGCATGGCTCCGTAGAGCTGGCCCGGTCGGCTGATGTCATCGGTAAACACGGCCTGTCCCGTTGCCTTGTCCGGGGTATCAATACGGCGTGCCCGGGTGTTGATAATATCGAATTCTTTCATGGATTCCTCCTTTAGGATAGGATCTGGATAGGATTAGGGTCGGCTGGTTTATGAACGCTGGGATTCAATGGCTTCGAAAATTTTCTGGTATCCCGTGCACCGGCATAGATTCCCTGAAATGCCTTCCCGGATTTCCTGTTCGGAAGGGTTCGGGTTTTTATCCAACAGGTTTTTGGCGGACATGATCACGCCCGGGGTGCAAAATCCACACTGGATGGCCCCTTTTTCAACAAAGGCATCCTGAAGGGGGTGAAGTCCTTTGTCCGTGCTCAACCCTTCGATGGTCTCAATGACAGATCCGTTGGCCTGGATTGCCAGGACCAGGCAGGAATTGACAACATCTCCATCCATGATGACGGTGCAGGCACCGCAATCTCCTGTGTCACATCCTTTTTTGGTGCCGGTCAGGGCCAACTCGTATCGGAGCATATCGGCAAGGGTAATATTGGGCTCAACCGCAATCTCATGGGGTTGATCGTTGATGGTCAGGGTGATTATTTTTTTCATTTAATTTCTCCTGTTCAGTTGCCGCTGTGTTTTTACAAACCTGCTTTTTTAAAAAATGATTTCATTGGAACGGGTTCCTATAATGGCTTAAAGGGAAGCGCCCCTGGATAGGTCATAGGCAGCGGCAAGGGTGCGTTTGGTCAGCACGCCGACCATGGCCTGTCTGTAAGCAGCCGTGCCCCGAAAGTCATCTATGGGACGGCAGTCTTCTCTTCTGGCCATTTCACCGGCAGCAAAAAAAGAGGCCTCCTCCGGCGCCTGGCCCAGCATGGCGGCTTCTGCCCTGGGGGCTCTGATAGGGGTGGCAGCCACCGAACCCAAGGCGATGCGGCAGGTGGCGACTTTTCCCGTACCCGGATCATATTCAAGGAAGGATGCCACATTGACCACATTGATTTCAGATGATTTTCTTTTCCCCAGCTGGATATAATGTGCGTCACTGTTATCGCCTGGAATGGGAAGCCTGAAGCCCGTGAGAATTTCATCGGGGCGTATGCAGGATTTGCCGGGGCCAGTAAAAAAATTGGCAATGGGAATTTCCCGTTTTGTATCGCTGCTTGCCAAAAGGGCCGTTGCATCATACACCAAAAGGGAGCACAGCGTGTCTCCGGCAGGACTGGCATTGCAGGCATTGCCGCCAATGGTAGCCCGATTCCGGATTAAATGGCTGCCAAGGTTGTCGCAGCCGGCCTTGAGAGCCTTGAATTTTTCCTGAATAATGGGGGTTGAAGAAATCATCGCCATGGTGGCGCAAGAGCCAATGACAATGGTATTTTCTTCTCGGGTAATCAGGGACAGGGCCTTGATTTTTGTCAGGCTGATGAGGTTTTCCGTGGTGACCAGCTTTTTTTTCAGGTGAACCAGAAGATCGGTTCCGCCTGCCAGTAAGCGTGCATTCTCGCCAAGGGTTTTCTTGAGTTCCAGTGCATCCTCCAGGGAAAGGGGCTCGTGAAATTCAAAGGTGGGTAGCAGCATATTTGTCTCCTTAAGGTTAAAGGGAAAAATCAACGAATTCCTATTGAGCTACCATTAGAACGTTGACATGTCAACAAAAATGTGGGGTTGGTGTGAACTATTATGTTCGCTATGCTGAATATAATGAATTCCTTGGATAAAAGTCTGTTATTTAAAGACCTTTGAGGTTTATGTATGGGGCTTATTTCATGTAGAAAAATAGTTTTAATTTAATCAGATTTATAATAGTGAACTTTAAAATGGACGATTATGGGAAAGAATTGCCTTTCAATATTATCCCGTCCGACAACCTGTTTGACGTGGTAACGGCATTCACGGAAAACAAAAAAATCCAGGCTCACGGGAAAATGATCCGGACCTTTACCCATGGGAAAAATTAGAGTATAGATAGCGTCATTGTTGCACAACGCAACCCTGTCGTCGTTCTGCACGGGTTAAGAGTTTTTGTCAGGAAAGATAGAGGACTGCTTGATGGTGAAACAAAGAAAAGATAAGGATCATAAAAGACGAATAGGCATTGTCTGGCTGCTTGTGGTCATTTTTTCACTGGCAGCCGGAGTCGCTTCGGCCGAGACGTTTCGCATGGGTATTCTTCCGGTCATTGATACACTGCCGCTTCAAGTGGGGGTGATGGAGGGATATTTCAAGGCAGAAAATATCGATCTTAAACTGGTGTCTTTTTCCAGTGCCATGGAAAGGAACACGGCCATGCAAACCGGTCAACTGGATGGATTTTTTGGCGATATGCCGGCGACCTTACTCCTGGTCAAAAATAATATCCCGGTCCGGTTTTTAACCGTTTCATATGCAACCGATAAAAAACAGCGGATGTTCGGGTTGATGCTGTCTCCAAAATTGCCCGTTGCGCGGGAACAGGGCAAAATCACGGTGGCGATTTCCAAAGCCTCGATTATTGAATATCTACTCGATCATTTAAAGCAGCTGCCCGAAACGAACAAGATGCAATTGGAAGAAATTGAAATCAAACAGATGCCCATTCGGCTGCAAATGCTGTTGACGGGCAAGATTGATGCGGCCCTGTTACCCGAACCGCTGACCTCGTTGGCCCAAGACAGAGGAGCAAGGCTGGTTGTGACCGACCAGAGGCTGGATATGCCGCTGACCGTCTTGAATATCCATACGGATAAACGTCATCTGGCCGACACGTTTGTCCAGGCCTATACCAAAGCTGTGAACGTACTCAACCAGGCCCCGGAAAAATATCGTGCGCTGATGGCAAAAACCTGCCGGATTCCCGGGAACCTGGTCGATACCTTTCCCGTGTATCGATACCCGGCACCCCGGATACCCACCAGGATTGAAGTACAGCAGATTCAGGACTGGATGATGAAAAAGGGATTGTTACACCACTGCATTGCCTACGAAAGTTTAATTCCATAGCTCGAAGATTCCCATGCTAACCGTCAGCAACATATGCAAAGAATTTGATTCAAAAGCCGTTTTAAATAATATTTCCTTTCATTTGGATGCCCAGGAAACGATCGTTATTCTGGGCCCTTCCGGGTGTGGCAAGACAACCCTGCTGCATATGATCAGCGGGCTTGAGAAAAGCAAAAGCGGCCAGATCCTGCTCGATAACCGGCCGATATCCAAACCCATGCCGGATGTGGCGTTGATCCTGCAGAATTACGGCCTTTTGCCCTGGAAAACCAATTTGCAGAATGTGGCGCTCGGGTTAAAAATACAGGGCGTTTCCAGAAAAGATCGAAACGCCAGGGCCCAAAAAATTTTAGCGGAACTGGGCCTTGCGGGTCGAGAAAATGATTTTCCCTGTGTCATGAGCGGTGGCGAACAACAACGGGTGGCCATTGCCAGAGCCTATGCATCCAAACCCCGCCTGCTGCTCATGGACGAACCGTTTTCATCTTTGGATGCCATTACCCGGGAAACCCTCCAGGACACCCTGCTGACCACCTGGCTTGAGACGTCCGTGCCTTATCTTTTGGTCACCCATAGCGTGGAAGAAGCGGTTTTCCTGGGAAAACGCATCTTGATTCTTTCCGGCTCTCCGGCATCCATACACGAGATATTTGACAATCCAGGATTTGGGGACGTTGCCTACCGGCGGACCCGTAAATATTACGAGCTGATTCGGTCCATCCGGCATAAAATAGGGGAATACTGGTGAAACTTATCAAGCGTATCGCTGTGCCATATTCAATCACGATTATAGTGGTTTGCCTTGTATGGAAAGTCCTGGCAGTCCTGGTGTCTCAAAATGTCCTGCCCTACCCGGAAGACGCTATTTACACATTTCTGGCAGCCCTGATGACATCTGAATTCTGGCATCATTTTGCAGCCAGTACGTTCAGGGCAGTGATGGCAATGATCATCGGCTGGGGCGTTGCCTTTCCCATCGGTATCCTGATGGGCAGTTCTCGCCGGGTGGACAAATTTTTGTCTCCGTTTGTGTCCATGACATATCCTATCCCCAAGGTTGTATTGTTGCCGGTTGTTCTTTTGTTGTTCGGGCTGGGAGATCTGTCCAAGATCATTATCATCAGCCTGATTCTCGGGTACCAGGTATTGGTAGCAACTCGGGACGGGGTTCGGGCTATTCAACCGCAACATCTGGATTCCATTCGATCCCTTGGGGCCGGTAAGTGGCAGTTATTCTGGGAAGGATATTTTCCTGCCGCACTTCCCCACGGGTTTACAGCGCTTCGCCTGAATTCAGGGGTTAGTGTGGCTGTCTTGTTTTTTGTCGAGTCTTTTGCCACTTCAAAAGGCCTGGGGTATTTGATTATGGATGCCTGGGGCCAGATGGATTTCAACACCATGTTTGTGGGGATATTCGGCATGAGTCTGCTGGGGGTAATATTGAATGAAGGCAGCAATTTTCTGGAAAAAATAAGCTGTCCATGGAAAGAATAGAACTGAACCGCAAAAAGAATCCCGAAGACCTTTGAACAGCTCAACCGAATGGTACAAATAAATAGGAATTTAAAATGAACATAATGAATCCATAGCAAGACTCGAAGATGATGAAGCTTCTTGGCAAGCTGCTGCTTGTACCCAGAAATCAAATGCACAGGTTTCATGCATAGCCATTTTATGTTAATATTGTCTTTACTATTGGATTTACGACTATTGTTTTGTGTGTAAGCTTTGTGCTGCGTGGGGGGGATGGTATGGTGCCAATCCAGTGGGAAATTAAAAAATTTAGCGAATTGACGGCGGTAGAACTCTATGAGCTGCTCCGGCTGCGGGTGGATGTGTTTGTGGTGGAGCAGGCCTGCCCTTATCCTGAGCTGGATGGGAAGGATCTCAATTTAGAAACCCTTCATGTGGCAATCCGCCTGGCAGACGGGAATTTGGCCGCCTATTTCAGGATTCTGGCCCCCGGTGTCAGTTATCCCGGGGTCAGTATCGGGAGGGTCGTGACCGCCAAAGCCTTTCGGGGCAGGGGCTTAAGCCACGGGTTGATTGAAAAGGCCATTGAATTGGCCCGGGAGAACTGGCCGGGTATTCCCATTCAGATTGGTGCCCAGGAATATTTGAAACGTTTTTATCAGTCCCATGGATTTGAAACCACATCCAAAATATATATAGAAGACGGTATTCCCCACATTGACATGGTCCGAAAACAGGGTTAATCTGTAATCCAAGGACAAAAAAATGGAAGAGACCCTGTTAAAAATTTCAAATCTGGTGAGCATTTCTGAGCGAGACATTGAGTTCCAGGCCATTCGGGCCCAGGGGCCGGGGGGTCAGAACGTCAACAAAGTGTCGTCTGCAATTCACCTGCGCTTTGATATCCCGGCATCGGATTTGCCCGGGGTTTATAAAGAAAAGCTTCTGGCCTTAAAGGACAGCCGGATTACCAAGGATGGGGTGGTGGTGATCAAGGCCCAAACCTTTCGAAGCCAGGAAAAAAACAGGGAAGACGGGCTGAAGCGGCTGGTTGCCTTGATACGGGGGGCGGTCAAGGAACAGCGGAAAAGAAGGCCCAGTAAACCTTCCCGTTCATCAAAACAAAAGCGCATGGATTCAAAGACCCGGCATGGGAACTTAAAAACCCTGAGAAAAAAAATCACCCATTAGATCTAAATTTCAACCTACTTCTGAATAAGAAATAGTGATGATCTGTGGTCTTGTAGGGTTCTAGTGCCCCTGAATATTTATTTTAACCAGTTTAATAAGGAGAAAAATGATGACAACCTCCCTTTTTTCACCCATGACCATAAACAATATCACCTTTAAAAATCGAATCGGTGTGGCTCCCATGACCCGGATGTCCGCAGGGGACAACAGCATTCCCAGAAAAGATGTATTGGATTTTTTGGTGACCCGGGCCAAAAATAATGCAGGGCTTGTCTACAATGAGGCCATTGTTACGGACTATGCGAGCGCCCAGGGGTATCCGGGCCAGGCAAGATTATTGAACCAGGATCAGGTAAATGCATGGAAACAGGTGACCGATAAGATCCGGGAGTACGGGGCTGTGTCCGTTTGTCAGGTATTTCACTGCGGCCGAATGGCCTATGAAGGGATCAACCCGGCCAACCGGGTCATGGGTCCCAGTCCCATTGCTCCCAAACAGGACAATCCCATGACCGGTGCTCCCTATCCCATGCCCGAGGAGATGAACCAATCTGACATGGATGATGTGATTTCAGGGTTTGTTGAAACTGCAAAGGGTGCCATGGCAGCAGGGTTTGACGGGTTTGAAATCCATTGTGCTCATGGGTATCTGCTCAACCAGTTTTTGTCTGCCTATTCCAACCAGAGAACAGATGATTACGGTGGATCCATGGAAAATCGCTACCGGTTTGTTCATGAGGTGATCGCAGCAGTTCGATTGGTAATTCCCAGTGATCGTCTTTTTTTTGTCCGGGTTTCCAACTGGGGCATTGCTGACATGGATGTTTCTTTGTTTGAGAGCAAGGCCGAGTGGCAGGAGATGATTCAGCTCTTTTCCAGGGAATCCTTAGATGCCATTTCCCTGTCCACCTATGATTATAGTGCAAAGGCCTTTGGTACAGATCAAAACATGACACAGATTACCCGGGAGGCAACAACACTGCCCATATTGATCTGCGGAAAGATTCATGACCGGAAAACAGCGGATGAGGCCCTGCAGGATGCCGATATGGTTCTTTCCGGTAAATCCATGCTCCTGAACCCGAACTGGGTGTCCGAGGTGGAAGCGGCACAAAAATTGAAATTGTACGGCTCTGATGAGGCAGGCATTGCCTATACAAAAACGCCTCTGCCCTAGATACAATATACAAACCAAAGAAAAAGGTTGTAGCTATGCTTCAGAAAAATGATCCTGCCATGGTGTGTTGCGGTCGTCCCGTGACCCATCAAGAAATACAAGAAGTGCAGGAAACTGTCCGTTTATTTTCAAATTTAAGCCTCCACGAATTAACTGAAACAATTTGTGAACATCTTAACTGGCGGAGGGCATCAGGCAATAACAGCTTAGATGCCTGCCTGAAGATGTTGGAGAAATTAGAAGCGAAAGGTTTAATACGACTCCCTGAAAAGAAAATTCAGGCCAAATCGAAAAAAACAAAAATAGTATTAACGTCCAGAACAGAACCTAAGACTATTATAAAAAACATAATAGGTGATTTTGGTGATATTAATTTGGAAATTGTAAGTGATAAGAAGGATATCGAACTTTGGAATGAATATATGTCTCGCTATCATTATCTTGGTTATAGTAAACCATTCGGTTATGTCATGCGGTATTTCATTAAGAATGATCACAACATTCTTGGATGCTTATTATTTTCAGGTGCTGCAAAATCGATGAGGGTAAGAGATCAATGGATCGGGTGGACAAAAAATCAGCGACTGAGAAATTTGGCATGGGTTATTAACAACACTCGGTTTTTGATCTTTCCATGGGTAAACATCAAGAATTTGGCCAGTCATTCACTAGGAAAGGTTAGTCGAAGGTTGAGAGATGACTGGCAGGAAAAATGGGGTTTTCAGCCGGTTTTATTGGAGACCTTTGTTGATCCTCAGCTTTACCATGGGACATGCTATCAAGCTTCGAATTGGGAATATATTGGTATGACGACTGGACAAGGACTTGTCCGTGAAGGCAAAATTTATAAAACAAGTCCAAAAAAAATTTATATGAAGCCTTTGGTTAAAAATTTTCAAACAATTTTGTGCTCTGAACATTTGACTGGGAAAGGGACCACCTAATTAATAGATATGGGTTGATTAACGAATCCATAAATATATTCCCATTGATATTAAAAAGGAGATGACCTGGCCATTCAGGTGGAGGGTCTGCCTAAAATTTCCATGGTGCTGCTTTTCAATGACGTCGATGACGTTTTCCCCCGGTATGTTCTCTTCTTTTTGAGCGACAGGTGGAAACATACCTGGATGCAGAATGCATTGCCATGCTGGGAAACCTGCTGGCTGTTCAATTAAAACACACCCGGAAATGATTCATTACAGGGTGAAAATTCCTTGACCAAATTCCGGGGATAAGATAGCGTCCATTTTTATTCCGGTTGGAACAACAACCATAATCTCAGGAGGAATTCAATGTTAAATCTGGTGAGTACTTTTGAACACAGCGCAAAAGAGTTTCCCGATAAAAAAGCCATTATTTTTCAGGATAAAAGTTTTAGTTTTTCCCAGGTGGCGGGGATGGTCAATATGGTGGCCAATTCTTTGAAAAAAATAGGGATTAAAAAGGGTGACAAGGTCGCCTTGAGCTGTTTGAACCTGCCCTATTTTCCCATGGTCTATTATGGAATTTTAAAAACAGGGGCAGTGGTTGTTCCGTTGAATGTATTGCTGAAAGGGCGGGAAATCGCCTATCATCTTAAGGACAGTGAGGCCAAGGCCTATTTTTGTTTTCAGGGGACCCCGGAGCTTCCCATGGCCCAGGAGGGCTTTGCAGGCTTTGAGCAGACAGATACCTGTGAGCAATTTTTTGTCATTACGGCAGATCCTGCTGCCCCGTCCTCCATTGAAGGCACCAAAACCCTGGGGCAGCTCATTGCCGGGGCGTCTCCTGTGTGTGATACCGAAATGACCAGTCCTGAAGATACCGCCGTTATCCTCTACACCTCGGGTACCACAGGTTTCCCCAAGGGGGCAGAGCTTTCCCATTCCAACATGACCATGAATGCCATCGGCACCCGTCATCTTCTCCAGCAAACGGCTGATGATGTTCATTGCGTTGTGCTGCCTTTGTTCCATTCCTTTGGCCAGACCTGCCAGATGAATGGCGGATTTTTATCGGGCAACACCCTGGTCCTGATTCCCAAGTTTACCCCGGAGGCGGTGCTGTCCGCCATACAAAATGAGGGTGCAAGCGTCTTTGCAGGGGTTCCCACCATGTACTGGGCATTGCTGAGTTATCAAGACAAAGAGGGCCAGTTTGATATTGAAAAAATAGCCAAAAATCTTCGCATCGGCATCTCTGGTGCCTCCTCTTTGCCCCTTGAGATCATTAAGGGTATTGAGGAAAAATACAAAATTCCCATTCTGGAGGGATATGGGTTGTCTGAGACCTGTCCTGTGGCCACCTTCAGCCATCCGACCAAGGAACGAAAACCCGGTTCCATCGGCACCCCCATCTGGGGGGTGGAGGTGGATCTTTTTGACGAGAACCACGCGCCTGTGGCAGTGGGGGAAGTGGGAGAGGTGGTCATCCGGGGCCATAATGTGATGAAAGGGTATTACAACAAACCAGATGCTACGGCAGAAGCCTTTGCCGGAACTTCCTGGTTCCATACCGGAGATCTCGGGAAAAAGGACGAAGACGGATATTTTTATATTGTGGACCGGGTCAAGGACATGATTATCCGGGGGGGATACAATGTTTACCCCCGGGAAGTAGAAGAGGTGCTGCTGACCCATCCAGCCGTTTCCCTGGTCTCAGTTCTGGGAGTTCCCCATGACAGACACGGAGAGGAGATTGCCGCCTATGTTGTGCTCAACGAGGGGGCCTCCATAACCGAACAAGAGATCATTGAGTGGTCCAAAGAGCAGATGGCGGCTTATAAATATCCGCGAATCGTCCATTTTCGGGGGGAATTGCCCATGACAGCCACCGGGAAAATATTGAAAAAAGATCTCCGGGCGGAAAATCAGTAGGGCTGATCCGTTTTATGTCTGGCCCGGGGCGGGGTTATTTTTTTAGGGGCCGCAACAACCCTTCCTGGGCCACACTGGCCACAAGCGTCCCATCCCGGGTATAGACGGAGCCGATGTTCAGTCCTCTTCCGTTACAGGCCGTGGGGCTTTTCATCACATAGAGGAGCCAGTCATCCATACAAAATTCCCGATGGAACCAGATGGAATGATCCAGGCTGGCCACCTGCATATCCTGGGACCAAAAGGTTTTGCCATGGGGATACAGGGAGGTGGACACCAGGTGAAAATCCGAGGCATAGGCCAGAATGTATCGGTGGATTGCGGCATCTTCAGCCGGGATCTTGCCAATGGCCCGGAACCAGACATATTTTTCCGGGGGCATGGGCTTGGGGGCGAAGGGGTTGACCGGGTTGACCACCCGGATTTCAATGGGTTTTTTGCAGAGCAGCTTTTCGAGAATACCAGGCGGAATCTGATCTGCGAGGCGTTTGGCCATCTCAACTTCCGATTCTATGCCTTCCGGCCCTTTGATGTCCGGCATGGTATTCTGGTGGGAATATCCTTGTTCTTCTCTGTGAAAAGATGCGGCCATGGAGAAAATGGCCTGCCCTTTTTGAACCGCGACCACCCGGCGGGTTACAAAACTTTTTCCGTCACGAATGCAGTCCACGGTATACACAATGGGCTGTGTGGCGTCCCCTGCCCGCATGAAATATCCATGGAGGCTGTGGGCATGAAATCCCGGTGCCAGGGTCCTTGAGGCGGCTGACAGAGACTGGCCGATGACCTGACCACCAAAAACATTCCCATACCCTAAATCCTGGCTCTGGCCCCTGAAAATATTTTTTTCTATTTTTTCCAGCTTTAACAGCCAAAGCAATTCTTCCAACACATTTCCTTCATAGCAGACATTCATGCTTATATCCCTTTTATTATCGTATGGCCACTCGACTTCCTAACCACCCGGCAGTTGATCCTTTTACCCGGGGGCCAGGATATCATATCATTCTTGTGGGGGCAATTGAATCGGTTTCTCAATGAAAGGATTGTCGGGTTATTTGTTGGTACAAAAAAGAAACCAAAAAAGAACTTGACAAAAATGTCAGGACATTCCTAATGTATACATCACAATCCCAAGGAACAGAGAAGATGGCAAAAAATAATCTGGAAGAATTCGCATACAAATCGATTATCCGGTTGATTCTGGACAATCATTTCAAACCCGGTGATTTTTTGCTTGAAACCGAATTGTCTGATTCTTTGAGTTTGAGCAGAACCCCGGTCAGACATGCTTTAGGGCAGTTGGTCGCAGAAGGATTTTTGGATAAAAAAAAGAAAAAAGGGTGTTTTGTCCCTGCGGTCAGCCCGGCAGATGCCCGCCATGTTTTTTTTGCAAGAGAGAACATAGAGGGGCTTGCTGCAGCTTCGGCTGCCCGGTATCTGGTCGAAGAGGATTTGGACTTTCTCCACGGGTTGATTGAACGAGAAAGGGCATTGGTGCGTACCCCTTCAAAATTGGGCTATGTCCGTGTCAATGAAGCATTTCACCTGGGAATTGCAAGGATCAGCCAAAATAAATATTTGGAGCAATACTGTCGTCATGCCTTCTGGCGCTCCCATACTTATATTATATTTTTTGATAAATATTATACGGGGAAACTGGTTTCAGGAAACCAGGAAACAGGCCCTCAGCAGCATTCTCAGATTGTGAACGCCATTGAAAACCGAAATGAGGAGAAAGCGGGAAACCTGATGAAACAGCATATTCGGACCACATTTGAGGAGTTGTTTGTCAAATTGTAGTGGCGTAAAGAGTTTGGGTGTCTAATGTGTACATTACTGGATGCCAAGGGGTGTCCATAACCATAACCACAACCATATGAATGAAAACAAAAAAATGGGGCCTATATGAAAATTTTAGTTGTTGGTGGGGCGGGTATCCAGGGAAGAACCGCACTCCATGATCTGGCGTCTGATGATGAGGTAAAAGAGATTATTTGTGCAGACATTCAGTTTGATGGATTGTCTAAGATAGCCGGTTTCACCAACATGGAAAAGATAACTCAGGTGAAGTTGGATGCACAAAACAAGGCAGGCCTGCTGGACCTCTACAAAAAGGTGGACGTGGTCATTGACCTTCTGCCCAAGGAATTTAAAACCGTTGTATATGAAGCGGCCCTGGAAGCCCGGATGAATGTGGTCAACACCAATTATTCCTATTCCCCTGAAGCCCTTGACAAGCGGGCCAAAGAAGCGGGGATTACCATAATGCCGGAATGCGGGCTCGACCCGGGGATAGATCTTGTGATTTATGGGGATGCAATGCAACGGTTTGATTCTCTGTCTGTTATCAATTCCTATTGCGGCGGATTTCCTGAACAAAAGGCCTGCACGAACCCGATGAATTATAAGGTTTCCTGGATCTGGCGGGGGGTATTGAGTTCCATCATGCGGGATGGCCGGATCATAAAAAATGGTAAAATCGTTGATATTCCTGGTAAAGATCAGCATGACCCCGCCCATGGTCATTCCATTGAATTCCCGGCGCTGGGAATCCTTGAAGCTGTCCCCAACGGGGATGCCGTTTTTTTCACGGATCGCATGGGGATAACAAAAGATATTGTCCACACCGGTCGCTATTCCCTGCGCTGGCCCGGGTGGAGTGATTTTTGGCGCCCCCTGAAGGAATTGGGCTTTTTAAGTGAAGAACCGGTTCCGGGGCTGTCCGGCAATGTTTCTCCCATGGATTTTTTGGACAAGCATCTGGGTCCAAGGATGCAATATAAGGCGGATGAAAAGGATTTGATTGCCATGATCAATATCTTTGAAGGCATCATCGACAATCGCCCCATGCGCTTTACAAGTTCCATGCTCATTGAGCGGGACCTTGATACCGGTATACTGGCCATGAGTAAGGGGGTCGGGTATACCGCCGGTATTGTGGCAAAAATGATCGCAAGGGGCGAAATTACAGAAAAAGGGGTGCTGTCACCCATGACCCATATTCCCATAGCGCCCTTCATGGAGCGTCTTAAAAAAAGAGGGATCATCATTCAGGAAAAAATGGAGGAAATATAAGTATCGCACATACCCAATAAATAAAGGGACGTCACGGGGTAACCGTTTGTTTTATAACGCAACAAAAAGGAGAAGAACATGAATCGAAAAAGAGTGGTTTCAATTATTTTGGCCGTTGCCATGGCTGTTTTTTTTACCGGAATCAGTTTTGCAGGAACCTTGAGCGAAATTATCAAAAGGGGCGAGCTTCGGGTGGCAGTTCAGTCGGGAGCACCTCCCTATGCCTTTATTGATAAAACCGGCGTGCCAGCCGGTTCCATGGTTGATTTCACCAAGGGAATGGCCGATGCCATGGGCGTTAAAATAAAAGTTCTTGATTTTGACTGGGACGGTTTGATTCCGGCTCTGCTTTCCGGTAAAGCTGATATTCTGGCTGCTGACATGACCCCCACCCTGAAACGGGCCCTTAAAATTTCCTTTACCGATCCCTGGATCGAAGTACAACCCTGTGTTTTTACCACCCAAAATGCCAGCTTTAAAACCCTTGAAGATGTGAATAAATCTGAAGTTACCGTTGGGGTTCTTCTGGGTTCCACCGGTGAAACCATTGCCAAAAAATACCTTCCCAATGTCAAGATCAAATCCTATAAAGGCGGCGGTCGGATGATTGTCCAAGCGCTGGTTGCAGGTCATGTGGATGCCGGTGTGAATGATGATCTTGCCGTGTTAACGGTTTTGCCGGATTTCCCACCCAACTCGGTTCGCTTGCTGGACAAACGCCTGGGTCAGGGCAAAGATCCATTGGCATTTGCTGTTCGTCAGGACTCTGACAATCTGAGGCAGTGGATTAATCTTTATTTTAAAACCGTCCGTGCCAATGGTGACTATGATACCAATATCGCCTATTGGTTAGAAGGCATTGAGTGGAAAAAAGATCATTAAATTTTGTTTAAAGAATATTTGATCTTGTGTTGGTAAATTAAGTAAATGGTGTGCGCCGGTTTTTGCGGCGCACATCCCCTAACCTGAACGGACAACACCATGCTGACGGATTTTAATTTTAGAATTATAATGGAGTATCTGCCCCTGTTTCTGGGGGGGCTCAAAGCCACATTTTTCATATCCGGTGTCTCGATCCTGCTGGCACTGGCCACGGGAATCATCGCCTGTTCCGCAAGGATATCCAGTATCAAGGCCTTAAAATACCCGGCCATTGCCTATATTGAGATCATCCGGTCCACCCCTTTACTGGTGCAGATATATTTTCTTTATTTCGGGTTGCCCACCCTGGGGCTGAGAATTCCCGAGCTCCAGACGGGGATTTTGGCCCTCACACTCAATTCCGGGGCCTATATTGCAGAGATCATCCGGGCCGGTATCAATGCGGTGGAGCCTGGCCAGCTTGAGGCCGGTGTCGCTTCGGGTTTAAGCTATCTTCAACGGATGCGGTTTATTATTTTGCCCCAGGCCCTGGGGGTCACGGTACCGCCACTGTTAGGCCAGGCAATTGTCCTGGTAAAGGATTCGGCCCTGCTTTCTCTGATTTCGGTGGCGGAATTGACCCGAGCTGGTCAGATCATGACATCGGAACGATTCATGCCCTCGGAAGCCTTTTTTACGGTGGCTTTCTTTTACATGTGCATCTATTTTGTTCTTAAAGCCCTTGCGGACTGGTCCCAGAAACGATTGATTTTCAGGGAGGCATACTGATTATGATGTCTTTTTATTTTAGCCGGCTTGTGGAAATTTATCCCTTTTTCTTCACGGGACTGTGGATGACCTGCAAGATCGCCTTTATCAGTCTTTTCACCTGCACCATCCTCGGGTTTGTCCTGGGCATTTTCCGGGCCGGAGACAATAAGATCCTCAAATTTATTATCGGGATTTATGTTGCCTTTGTCAGGGGCACCCCTTTTGTGGTCCAGATTTTTATTATCTTTTTTATTCTGCCAGAGTGGGGAATCCAGCTGGACGCATTCCCGGCAGCATTGTTGGCCATGGCCATCATGGGATCGGCCTTTATCTGCGAGATTGTGGCCGGTGGTATCAATGCCGTCCCAAAAGGCCAATGGGAGGCAGCTGTTTCTTCCGGCTTAAGTTTTGTCCAGCAGCTGCGCCTGGTGATTGTTCCCCAGTCCATGCGGGTGATTCTGCCCCCCCTGGTGGGCCAATATGTGCTGTTGATAAAAGACACTTCCGTGGTATCGGTCATCGGTGTTATGGAATTAACCCGGGTGGGGTGGGTGACCGTGGTCAGAATCCCCGAGGGGCTCATGGTCTTTTCATTGGTCGGAATCCTTTATTTTTCGATTTCATACCCTCTGATCCTGTTGTCCAATTATCTGGAGCAAAGAATGGCGGTTAAATAAGCCGTTTGCACCAAAAGCGTCGGGTAATACAGGGCAAATCAGGGATAATAAACTTAAAAAATTGGGAAAAATT
>CAYWNB010000031.1:18345-24761 GCA_964459195.1 uncultured Desulfobacula sp. | reverse complement strand
TTTTTGGCGGATTTAATGGACAGCCGGCCGTCATCCATGAGTTCATGCGCCTTTCTGGGTAAGGTGCCAATTTGTTGGAGATCTTTAATATATCCGGCGTTCAACTGGGTATTAAAAATACTCAATGATTTTTTTGCGATGTCCGCGGCGTCCATGGATTGACCCAGGAGCAGAATGCTTCGAATGAGTTCAGCCGGGGTTAATGGCCGGGAGAATGCAGTGTCGGATACGGCACGGATAGCGCAGTCTGTTTTCGAGGCCATGGGAAAGATTTGACATGCAACCTTGCCCCTGTAACCGTTGTGGACCAGGGCCTTTATCCGTTTAAAGCCTGAGATCAGGATATAGGATTCACTCGGTTCCTTTGGTTCCCCCTGGAGACTGACAAGGGGCAGACCTGTCAGACCGGTCTCTCGTATGGACTGGGCCAGGCCGGTGATATCTCCCGTTTCTCTTGAAATTTGATACCGGGTATCGGTAAGGTCAATTTTATCCAATTGGATATGCAGCACCTGGGGAATATGCAGCACCTGGATCTTTTCGATCAAATCAGACATGTTCACCGGTCAGGCGGGTAAAAATTTCTTTATAGGTATTGGCGGTAGCCTCGATAATTTCAGAGGGAAGTTTGGGTCCGGGATGTTTTTTGTCCCACCCCGAGGCCGTCAGCCAGTCCCGGATGCCTTGTTTATCAAAACTTTTTTGCCCTCTTCCGGGTTCATAATCACTAAGGGGCCAGAATCGGGAAGAATCCGGGGTCAAAATTTCATCAATGAGGATGATCTCATCGTCCAGCATGCCGAACTCAAATTTGGTATCTGCTATGATGATGCCTTTTTCAAGGGCAAGCTTCGCCCCTTTATTGTAAATGGCAAGGCTTAAATCCCGTAATTTTTCCGCCTTTTCCCGGCCCAGGATATTTATGGTTTTTTCAAAACTGATATTAATATCATGATCCCCGATTTCAGCTTTGCTGGAAGGGGTAAAAAGCGGGGCGACCAGTTTATCCGATTCCTTGAGTCCCTTGGGAAGGGGGATACCGCAAACATGGCCCTCCTTTTGATAGGAACTCCATCCAGACCCGCTGATATATCCCCGGACAATACATTCAACTTCCAGGGGCTGGGCTTTTTTAACCAGCATACTTCTTTTATCCAGATTCTCTTTGTATTTTCTAAATTCTTCGGGATATTCATCCACATTGGTTGTGATGATATGGTTTTTTACAATATCCTTCACCAGGTTAAACCAGAATACGGAGATCTGGTTCAATACCTTTCCCTTGTCCGGGATGGTATCTGGCAGCACCACGTCAAAGGCTGAGAGCCGATCTGTGGTGACCATCAAAAGGGAATCCTTTGTATCAAATATATCCCTTACCTTGCCCTGCCTTACCAATGACAGGTCGTTAAATTCAGTGCTTGGAATAAGTGTCAATTGTCTCTCCTTATCTGTTTCCATTCATTTTTAATAATTTTAATGATTAATATCATAAATTGGGATATTTTTCTATTATAACCCTAAAATTTTTGATTGGGTATTTTATAAAAAGGTGTAAAGGTATATGCTAAGAAAAATTTTATATTGCCACCCGTAAGTTGACTTGACGAGAATGGTAAGATCATAATAATGTAGGAAATATTTTTTATTACAAATAGAGGTGATTGATGAGAAGGATCTTATTTAGTCTGTTTTTTATGATTTTTTGTATTGGGTGTCTTGCCGTATCTGCCAATTCACAACCCCTGTATTCACTCCAGGATCTATGCCGTGAAGCAAATAAAAATGCTGAAAGCATTAAAATAGCGGATGATGACCTTTTTATTGCCCAACAGGAAAAAAAGAGGGCCCTGTCTGTTTTGATCCCAAGGGCGACCCTATACGGAAGCTATCTTAATTACAAAAATGAAGATGCCATGTCCCCGGACTCGAACACCTTGGGAGCAAAGTTGACCCAAACCTTTACCCTTAACGGCCGGGAATTGATTGCCTATGATGTCAGCAAAAAAGGGATTGAAAAGGCAGAATTCTCAAAGGAATCCATCCGGGCCGATTACCTGTTTCAAGTCTCCCAGTCCTATTTTCAGACCTTGAATGCCAAACGCCTGGTGGAAATAGCACAGGCCGATGTGGAACGGCTTCAAACCCATAAAAATTTTGTTCAGGAAAAACTGAGTGTGGGCAATGTCACCAAGACTGCTCTATATCGGGCAGAGGCAGAATTTTCCAGATCTCTTACCGATAAGATTGTGGCTGAAAACACCGTCGGCCAACTCAAGGCAACCCTTGTTCGCCTGACAGGAATTGAAGATGATTTCAGGGTATCGGCAGGCGAGGTTCAAAACATGGATGATTTCACCATCACCCTGGATGAGATTAAAATCCAGGCACTCAAAACCCGGTATGAAATCATGGAAGCAAAAAAGACCGTGGAAATTGCCACCCAGAGCACGAAATATGAGAAGGGGGACTATTGGCCGACCCTTGCCCTGGAAGGCGGGTACAAGGACAAAGAAGTCTCTTATCCTGGCTATGATGGTGAATCGGATAATGCATATATCCAGGCAAACCTTGTCTTTACCCTGTATGACGGCGGCCTCAGAAAAGCACAGGTGAACCAGCGGATGGCCGATGAAAGAAAGGCCAGGCAAGCCTTGTCCCTGGCCGAGAAAAAAATTATTTTTGAATCTAAGGTGTCCTTTCTGGAATTTGAAACCGCAGGCAACGCCCTGAAAAATCTTCAGCATGAATTAAAATCTGCCCAGGAAAATTATAAAGCCGTTGACATGCAGTTTAAATACGGAATGGCCAACAGCATCGACATAATGGATGCCAACACCCTTCTCCTTCAGGCCGAGCGTCGAATCAACAATGCAGAATATACACTGTATCTTTCGATATTAAAGATTTTATATACCAAGGGTGACTTGTTGTCCTATGTGTTGGAAGCCTCCTGATCTTGTCTGATATAGTGTATTCATCATGGCGCGTTCATCAATGAAGCAGGATTCAATTTTTTGGCAAGCATTCCAAAAAAGATTATCCCTTAAACCCTGTTGCGGCAATTGATTCAGCAGTATCTTTAAGGGGCCAAACCCATTGGATAAGGCACTGAATCCTCAATGTTTTTAGGCGGGTTTCCTTGACTAAACACCAGGATTTCAATATTCTTGAGGTATTGTTTTTATTTTCATGGATAAAACCTGTTTCAAAGGAGACATTATGTACGAAATTATTGCAAACCCTGAAGACTATCAAATTGACCACCTCGTAAACGGAACCGGAAACGCAAGCATAGAACTATCCCGAGAAGAACGGAATAACTGGGCAGGGGAAATCATTAATTTTAGTGAAAAACTGACGGATTTTGCCAAAAAATCCAAGGAGCTTGCCAATATTTTTTCATCAAATGATAAAATCTCTGCAACACCGGCATCCCTGAAAACCCTTAAAGTTCAACTTTTTGTGATCAATGATTCATTGAATTCAGCCCTTGCCATAGCCGATAAACTGGAATCAGATATCGTTAAAAAATAGGGTCAAATTTTTGTCCCAGGGTTTTTTGTCTTAAAATATGGTCTGTGAGAACCAGCGCCAGCATGGATTCACAGACCATATTTATTCTGGGAATGGCGCAAATGTCATGACGTCCCTTGGTGGAAATCAAAGTGGGAACGCCTTTATCCGTCAAGGTGTTCTGGGGTTTTGAGATGGAAGGGATGGGTTTTACATGAACCCGAACAACAATCTCATCTCCATTGGAAATACCCGCCAATATCCCCCCACAATGATTGCTGGCAAATCCTTTGAGGGTTAACGGGTCATTGTTCTCAAAGCCGGTCATTTCAGAGGCCAGAATACCCGCACCGATTTCAACGGCTTTAACAGCGCCAATGCTCATCATTGCCTTAGCAATATCGGCATCCAGCTTGTCAAAAACCGGGTCCCCGATACCCGCCGGAACGTTCACAGCCTTTATCTCAACAATGCCGCCAAGGGAATCTCCCTGGCTTTTGACTAGTTCTATTCTTTTTTCCATCCTTTTGGCAGCTTCCATGTCCGGGCATTTAAAGGGATTTTTTTCAATGGCATCTGCATCAAAGGTCTTGGCATTGATACCTCCTAACCCAATGGTGTAGCTTTGAATCTTAATCTGATAGGGATCGAGAACAAGCTTTGCAACCGCACCAGCAGCCACCCGTGCCGCCGTTTCCCGGGCAGATGCCCTGCCCCCCCCCCTGTAATCCCGGATACCAAATTTTTGATGGTAGGTATAATCCCCATGGCCGGGACGAAAGATCGATGCAATATCGGTATAAGACCTGGATTTGGCATCCTTGTTTTCAATCATGATCATGATGGGAGTGCCCGTGGTTTTCCCCTCAAATGTTCCCGAAAGGATGAGGGGAACATCGGGTTCCTTTCGCTTAGTGGAGGCAGGTCCCTGTCCGGGTTTCCTTTTATCCAAGGACGCCTGGATCATGGCTTGACTGATGGGAAGCCCGGGAGGACATCCCTGGATCACGACCCCAATGGCAGGGCCGTGGGATTCTCCAAAGGTGGTAATCTGGAATGCTTTGCCAAAACTACTGCCTGACATGGGCGATTCTCCTTTTGATAATGGATGCTGCTTGGGTGGGTGAATGGGTGCTGGTATCGATTTGTATCTGGCCCAATTCCCGGTACAAAGACGTGCGAATATCTAAAATTTTCTGGGTCTCCCGGGATAAGGATCCTTGTGTAAACCTAGGTCTTGATTCATAATTTTTGACATCGGCAAGGAGTCGCGCAACGATGGTGGCACTATCTGCATACAGCCAGGCACAAATCCCGTGGGTTTGAATAAATCTGCGATTTTCCGGATCCAATATTATCCCCCCGCCTGTGGCAATGATACTATTGGAAAGGCAAGTATCCAAAAGGACCTGCCTTTCCTTGAGCCTGAAATAATCCCATCCCCTTTGGTTGACCATCTCTTCTATGGTGGTCTTACACTTTTCTTCAATAATCTTGTCTGTATCAAAAAAAGATGCGCCCATAAGAGCTGCCAGCAGCTTTCCTGTGGTGCTTTTTCCAGTGCACCGGTATCCGACAAGGTATAGGGGTTTTATGGTTTCCATTGGTTTATAGGGATCCTAAAAACATAATATTATAAAGCATCAAAGATATTCCAAAATCCTGGAAATGATTTTTCCACACACGCCGGATTCTCTATTTCCATGCCTTCGACAACAAGTCCTGCAACGGAAAAGGCCATGGCGATTCTATGGTCGTTAAAGGTTTCAATGAAAGCCCCCTTTGGTGTACCGCCCGTAATTTCAAGCCAGTCGTCCCCCTGGGTGACCCCTATTCCCATTTTTATTAATTGGGAAAAAACAGCTGCAATGCGATCACATTCTTTTACCCGCAAATGGCCAATATTTGAGATCCGGGTTGTTCCCTTTGCAAAGGCTGCCACCACTGCTATGGCAGGAACCGCATCGGGTGTGTCGGACATGTCCACGTCTATGCCTTTGAGAAAGGCTCCCTTGACCGCCACACTATTTTTTTTAATATTAAGGGAACAGCCCATCTGTTCAAGAATGTGAATTTGTTTTAAATCCCCTTGAAGCGAATCTTTCTGGATATTATCCACCCCGATTTCTTTGCCGGTGACAGCCCCTGCAGCCCAGAAATACCCGGCATTGGAAAGGTCGGGCTCCACCACATACTCACCTGGAACATAAATTTGATTTCCCGGAACCTGATATTCAAGGTCACTGATTCGATTTACCTTTACATTAAATTGGTTCATCACATCAATGGTTAAATCAATATAGGGAACAGAAACCGGCAAGCCGGGTAGAAAAATGGTCAGGCCCTTTTCCATCAATGCCCCCATCATGAGCAAAGAAGATAAATACTGGCTGCTTTTGGAACAATCAATAGTGGTGATGCCGCCTTTTCTGCCAAGCCCCTTGATGGTGACGGGGGGAGTTCCCCCTGAATTAATCGATTTTGCCTCCACCTGAAGCGTGTTGAGTGCATCCAGCAACTCAATCATGGGCCGCTCACACATCCTTTTATCCCCGGTCAGGGTGTACCGGGTCTGTCCAAGGGCTACAATACCTGCTAAAAGGCGCATGGAGGTACCTGAATTGCCCAGAAATATGGGGGCTTCGTGGGGAGTGGGCTGGCCATTAAATCCTTGTACCGCAACAAGGTCGGATTCCAACTCTTTGATGCTGGCCCCCATGGCACAAAGAGCCGTTGCTGTCAGGGAAAGGTCCTGACTTTCCAACAGGTTTCTAATTTTTGAAGACCCCTTTGAAAGGGCGGCACAAATCATCATTCTATGGGAAATGCTTTTAGATCCCGGCACCTGAACAATTTGATCCATGATTTGTCTTGATTTTATCTGTCTTGATTTTATCTGT
>CAYWNB010000031.1:1412-18245 GCA_964459195.1 uncultured Desulfobacula sp. | reverse complement strand
TGTCTTGATTTTATCTGTCTTGATTTTATCTGTTTGGATTGTATTGGGTCTGTTAATTCCATTGGGGCTTATTCCTTGGGGGCTTTTGTTAAAAGGTTTCTGCTTTTAGCGTTGATTCTTTAATACAGCATCTCTCATGATCTTTGTATCTGGTTTGAGCCCGGTCCACAATTCAAACTGGGCCGCTGCCTGGGCCACAAACATGGACAGCCCGTCAATGGTTTTGCACCCTTTTTCCCTGGCAATGGACAGCAATCTTGTGTTCAAAGGGGTATAGACCACATCCATCACCACCATGCCTGGGATTAAGTTGCGGGCTGGAAAGGGTAGGGCATTCACCTGAAGGGGATACATGCCGCAGCTTGTGGTGTTGATCACGACATTTGCCGCAATGGTGTTCATCTGGTTCTGGCAGATGAATTGTCCCTTGACTTCAGCCGCCAGGGCAGCTCCTTTTCCCTCAGATCGGTTGGTTATAATAATGTGTCCCCCCTGTTTTGCTATTCCATGGGCCACGGCTTTTCCAGCCCCCCCTGCCCCGATGATACAAATGGTTTTGCCTTGTATCCCATGGACGATTAAAGGGGCTATCGCCGCATCACAGTCTGTGTTATATCCCACAAGGTGCCCGGCCTTGTTCACCACTGTATTTACGGCCCCTATTTCCAGGGCCAGGGGATCGACCTCGTCCAGATAGTGTATAATGGTTTCCTTGAAGGGAATGGTAACAGAGGCTCCTTTTATCCCAAGGGTTCGCATGGACATGACGGCAGTTTTAATATCAGGGGGCTCAAATGCCAGATACACGGCATCAATTTTATTATTTTTAAAGCTGATGTTATGCACCAGGGGGCTTTGGGAGTGGGATACGGGATTTCCCATTACACAATAAAGATCTGTGGATGCAGAGATCATATTTCTAGAGGTCCTCTTTGACATATACAGGATAGGAACCCAGCACTTTCAGGGTAAGAGAGGTTGCCCTTATCTGTTCAATGGTTTTTGCCACATGGCTGTCTTCAACATGACCTTCAATATCAAGGAAGAAATAATAGCTCCAGTTCTGATCCCGGGTGGGCCTGGATTCGAGTTTGAGCATGTTGAGCCCGGCCTTGTTAACGGGCTCAAGGGCTTTAAACAGGGCGCCGGGAACATGGGAAGTGGCAAACATGATAGAGGTCTTGTCTTGCCCTGTTTTTTCAGGCAATTGCTTGCCTAGGACCAAAAACCGAGTGACATTTCCGGAATAATCTTCGATTTTTGATTCCACTGGCAGCAATTCATAAAAATGGGCAGCCTTCCGGCTGGCAATGGCAGCCACTTCAATGTTCTTGGATGCCATGAGGGCGGCTTTGGAGGTGGAACTAGTTTCCAGGACTTCCACCTGGGGAAATTTTTTTTTCAGCCATCCTTTGCATTGGGCAATAGCCTGGGGATGGGAGTAAATGGTTTTCACATCACGCGCTTCCCCTGTTATGGACAATAAAGCATGGGAAACCGGCTCATAGTGTTCAGCACAGATATTTAAGTCAAAATCGGTAAACAGGTCCAGGGTGTGATTTACAGCCCCTTCAATGGAGTTTTCAACGGGTACCACCCCAAAATGACTTTCATTTTTTTCAACCTCCCTGAAGATGTCAAACAGGCTGGGCTGTTCAATAAATTTGCCGGAATGCTTAAAATGGTTCAAGCTTGCAATATGGGTATAGCTGGCCTTTGGTCCAAGATAGGAAATGGTTTTGGGTTTCTGAATTTCCCGGGTGGCGGTGATGATTACGTTGAATATGTATTGCAATAGGTCTCGGTTGGCAGGTCCTTTATTCATTTTCCAGATTTTTTCAATGACCTTTCTTTCCCGGGACCGATCCAGAATCTGGCTTCCTTTTTTTTTTTTAACGGCACCTACTTGTTTTCCAATGGACAGCCGTTGATTGATCAGTTCCAAAATCTGGGAATCAATTTGGTCTATCTCATCTCTGAGGGGTGCAAGTACTTTTTCCTGGGGATCATATTTTTGGGGATCTTTTTCCATGGGGGTCGTCATCCTTTTGTAATAAACCTTGGTACAAAATAAAAAACACCGCACCAGGTCTTGCCTGCTGCGGTGTTTAAAGCGTGTTCAATTATTATAGATCAGCTCACCACAGACAGAACGGGGTTATTCATTGTTTATAATAAATGTTTGAATCCTGTTGCCGTCCATATCCTTGACTGTGATGGTCCATTTATCTATTTCTATGGATTCACCGGGTTTGGGAATTCTCTCAATCTCTTCAAGAAAAAACCCGGAAAATGTGTCATAATTGCTTGACTCGGGGATGGAGATCCCTATTTCCTTATTCAGGTCATCAATATCAATCTTGCCGGACACCAGCCATTTGTTTTCTTTGAGTTTAACAATATCGGGTACCATGCGGTCGGTTTCATCAACAATCTCTCCAATAATCTCTTCGACCACGTCTTCCAGGGTCACGATTCCCGCGACCCCACCATGTTCGTCCACCACCACGGCCATGTGGCTTTTCTTCACCTTGAAGTCCTTGAGCAGGGAATCGAGTTTTTTTGATTCCGGTATAAAATAGGGAATTTTCATGATTTTTTTAATATCCAGGGAGGCAGTGGCATTTTCTTTTGAAAGCATCTGGAAGCTTGCAAACAGATCTTTGAGGTGGAGGATACCGATGATATTGTCAATATAGTCTTCGATGACCGGTATTCTTGAAAACCCGGTTTTCAAGGTCTCCTGGATATCAAACTCATCGGATACATCAATGACAAACATATCGGCTCTGGGGGTCATAATTTCCGAGCAGGAGGTGTCATCAAATTCAAAAATATTGGAAATATATTCTTTTTCCTCTTCCTTTATCTCCCCTTCTTCCTCAACCACTTCCACCATGGTCATGAGTTCATCTTCAGTGACAGCATCCTGACCATTGTCATTGGCCCCATGGAGCCTGGGAATAAAATTTAAAGCAAAGATCAAAGGCCAGAACAATTTGGAGAGCCAGTACAAGGGAAAAATCACCCCCCTTGCCACCAGAATATTGTTGTGATTGGCAAAGGATTTGGGAAAAATTTCTCCGAATATCAGAATCAAAAGGGTCATAATGCCCGTGGCAATTCCGACAGCATTGGATTTGAAATGGGAAATAGCCAGGGCAGTAGCAAGAGCGGATGCACCGATATTTACCAAATTATTTCCTATGAGAATGGTTGTCAACAGGGTATGGGAGTCTGCTTTCATTTCCATGATTAATTGACCGGTCTTTGAACCGTCTTTGGCAATATGCAGGGCCTTAACTTTTGAGATGGAAAAAAGAGCCGTCTCCGATGATGAAAAAAAACCCGACAGAAAAAGGCATATAACCAGTAGCGTCACTTCAAACGTCATTACAATTCCTCAAATTATTCACCCGATTGTCCTTCCTATGGGTGATATTACTCTAATAATTTTTTAGGGTGTTTGTCAAATTTCTTATTTAATAGGGCGTTTAACCAGATCAAGGGCAATTCGGGCCGCTCTTTTTGAAGCACCCGGTGCACCGAGAAGTTTTCTCACCACTAAAAGTTGATTTTCATGGTCCCCCAGGTTTTTCAACATAAAAAATGCCCTTTGGCTTATTTTTTCGGGGGTGGCATCGTTTTGAAGCAGTTCCGGCATCACTTCCCTGCCTGCGATCAAGTTGGCAAGACCCGCATATTTAACCTTCACCAAAAGTTTGGCAATTTTGTGACTTATGGTAGACATTTTATAAATAATAATGGTCGGCAGGCAACAGAGCGCAGCTTCCAGGGTGACGGTACCAGACGCTGCAATCAACAGGTCAGATCTTTTGAAAATTTCCATGGGTCTGCCCTGGATAACCTCAAACAGACCGGTGTGATGATAGGGGGATAAAATTTTATCTATTAGTTCTGAATGGAGGCTGGAAGCTGCTGAAATCAAAAATCGAGACTTCTTTTTTGTGCCGTTTATTTTTAAGGCCGCTTTGAGCATAATATCCAGCAGGTTTGTGATTTCCGCTCGCCTTGATCCTGGGAGCAATCCTATCACCGGTCCTTTGGGTTCCTTTTGGTCAAGGCACGCGCCATTCCCAGATTCCATAAGACCAGACCCTATAAGAGAGGGCGGCCCCGTTAAAAAAGATCTCGTGTAGAAGGGTTTGGCAAGATGCTCGGGATAATCATCCATCAAAGGGTTGCCCACGTAGGTAGAGGGGATTTTTGCCTTTTTATACAATTTTTCTTCAAAGGGAAATATCAGGGCTGCATGGTCTACGTATAATTTGATTTGCTTGAGTCTTGATTCTTTCCATGCCCAGACCTTGGGGGTAATATAATAAAATATGGGGATATCAAATTTTTGTTTTACATATTGGGCCGCCCTGAGGTTGAACCCGGGATAATCGATAAGAATGATAATGTCTGGTGGATGGGTTCTTAGTCTGGACTTAAAGGTGTCAAAGGCCTGTTTGATATGTTTAAACTGGAAGATAACCTCTGTGAGCCCCATGGCAGACAAACGTTCAATGGGAAAGAAAATATCAACCTGTGCCGCTTTCATGCAGGGTCCGCCAATGCCTGAAATATCCAAACAACGGTCCATCCTCTGCATGGACCGGATAAGGGAACCCGCGTGGAAATCTCCCGAGGGTTCCCCGGTCAGAACCATTATGCGGCGTTGTTTACTGGCGGAATCAATGGGATTCTTCATGGGATATCTTCATCTGTTAATGCAATAATTGAGATGCCATGGTGATCGGCAAGCCGGATCATCTCTTCTCGATCAAAAGCAATGGATAAATTTGCCTCAAGGACCAGTACGGTAGCCCCTGATTCCACCATGGTCTGGATGGTGGCACAACCTGAAGAGGGTAGATCGAACCTTAGGTCCTGACCTGGTTTGGAAAGTTTAACAACCACGGCACCAGCGCCGGTGGCAAGACCGGCGCCCCTTTGGATGGTGGCATCTGTTCCGTCAATGGCTTCAACGGCCAGAATGGTTCCATTGCTGATTACAATGCATTGCCCGATATCCAGTTTTCCGATTTCCTTGGCAAGTTTCCATCCCTGGTAAATATCTTTTTTTTCAGCTTTATCCGGTTTTCGTTTTGTCCAGCATCCCTTTCTACTGATCAGTTCTGGCAAAAGAAAGGTAGAAGGTTTGATGTGGATGCCTTCCTTTAATAAAAGATTGGCAAAGGAAGAAAGAATGGTGTCATCATGGGTCCGGCTTGTTCTGGCAATAAAGGCCAGTGCTTTTAAGTCCGGACGTATATCCTTGAAAATATTGGTTTTTGAAATAGTGCCCAGCATGACTGCCTGGGAAATACCATGGCTTTTAAAATACTTGACCAGCTTTGATACCTGACCCAGATAAAGCCATTTAAAATGGGTTACCTGGTCGGCTAAATCCTTGTCTGTTTCTGAATTAAATCCTACTGCCACCACATCATATCCCTTTTGGATGGCGCGTTGTGTAAAAAGCAAAGGAAACTGACCGCCACCGGCAATGAGTCCTATTTTCATTTTTTTACCTGGTGACCCCCCGGTTGGATTCAATGATAAAATTCATGAAAGTTTTTACTTCAGGAATGAGTTCTACCTCAGCTTTTACCCGTTCCGATGCCTGTTTTACGGTCAGGCCAATTCTAAAAAAGATTCTATAAGCTTTTTTCAATTGCTGGAGGGTTGATTTTTCAAAGTTATGTCGTTTTAGCCCCACATTGTTAAGACCATGGAGGGATGCCCGGTCCCCTGCGGCAATAACAAAGGGGGGAATATCTTTTACAACGGCTGATTTGCCGCCAATATAGGCATAGTTCCCAATATGGACAAATTGGTGGATAGCCACAAGACCGCCTATGGTGGCATAATCACCGATTTCTATATGGCCGGCAAGGGTCGAGTTGTTGGCCAGAATCACCCCTTTGCCGGTTTTACAGTCATGGGCAATATGGGTATAGGCCATTAAATAGTTTTCTTCCCCCACTTCGGTGATACCGCCGCCAAATTCCGTTCCCTTATTTATGGTGACAAATTCCCTTATGATGGACCCTCTGCCAATCTTCAGATCGGTTTTTTCCCCGTGAAATTTCAAATCCTGGGGGGCTCCCCCAATGGAGGCATATTGAAAAATCTGACAGTCCGATCCTATGGTGACATCTTCTTCAATAGTGGTATAGGGGCCGATGGTGGTACCTGAACCGATATAGACATTGGCTTTAACAATGGCAAAAGGACCAATGGTAACATTGGTATCAATCTGGGCCGATGAATCAATAATTGCACTTGGGTGGATCACGAGTTACTCCTGTTCTGATTTATTTTCCAAATTTTTTAATCTTTTTTCAAAGGAAAACAATTTTTTTCTTATTTCCGGTAACCTAGGGATAATGTTTACAACTTTAAGCCAGGTTTTATGGGCCATGTGGGGTATACCCGAGACAATCTGGTTTGCAGTAACATCTTTTGAGACCCCGGCATAGGGACCCACAATTACAGAATCCCCGATGGTCAGATGACCGGAAATTCCGGCTTTTCCGGCAATAATGACATTTTTCCCAATGCGGGTGCTTCCGGCAATTCCCACCTGGGCCACCACCAGGGTGTTGTCACCTATTTTCACATTATGAGCGATGTGGACCAAATTGTCTGTCTTAACGCCATTTCCCAGACGGGTGACCCCTAGGGTACCTCTGTCGATAGTGTTACAGGCACCGATTTCCACATGGTTGCCCATGCTTACATGGCCGGTATGGATAAGTTTTTTATGGGTTCCTGCATTCTGGGCAAACCCAAAGCCGTCTGACCCGATGACGGATCCTGGATGAATAATCCCATGGTGTCCAAGAACAGTCCCCTCCATCAGGGTCACATTGGGTTTGATCACGGTGTGATCCCCTATTGTGCAGCCATCGGCAATGGTGACATTGGCCATGATATGGACATGGTTTCCAATTGTCACATTGTCACCCACCACCACATTGGCCTCTATCCGAGTGCCTTGACCGGACGTTGAGTTATTACCGATAATGGCAGATGGATGAATCGTGGGTACAAGGGATTTTTCCGGATAAAAGGATTCCACTACTTTGAAAAAAGATAATTTAGGATTCCCGGTTTTTAAAAGGATACAGGGAAAAATCCCGGGATCCAAAGAAAATGAATCCGGTACGATAACAGCTCCTGCTCGGGTCTGATCAATCCGGGATAAAAAGATTGGGTCACAGGCAAAGGTCAAATCATGGGGACCGGCGTCATCAAATGATGACACTCCCCTGATTTCAAACCCCGGATCTCCTGTCACCCTGGCCGGAATAATTTTTATAATGTCACTGATACTAAATTTCATTGAAGCTATTTCATTGCCTATTCTTTTTTTGCAGCCTTGGCATTGTATTTTGTAATTAACGTATCGGTAATATCAACCTTGGACGGCATGTAGATGACGCCGGCAGTCTTTCGTTCAATGATCAGTAAAAAACCGTCTTGTTTGCCCATGTCATTGGCAATTTTGAAGACATCTTTTTGCATCTTGTTGATGAGTTCAATTTCAATACGTCTTAACTCTTTGGTATAATCTTCCTGCATTTTTTTAAAGTCATTGACTCGGATTCGAAATTCCCGTTCCTTTTCTCTTTTTTTCTCCGGGCTTAACACAAGGGCTTCCCTTTCAAACGCCTTGGATATGGCATCCAGGGAATCTTTTTCCTTTTTTAGCTTGCCTTGGAATTCTTCCCCTTTTTTTCTCAGGTCCTTCTGGGTCAGTTTTCCGGCACTGGATTCTTTAAGGACTCGTTCAAAATCCACCACCCCAATTTTTGCCACATCTGCGGCAAATGCCAGGGGCGTAAGTCCAGCAACAAATGCCAGTGTGATGATTGCAATTAAAATTCGTTTCATGCTTACCCCCAAATTTGTGTGTGTTAATAAAAATAATTAGAAAAATGCGCCTATTGAAAAATCAAATTGTCCATCCCCTGTTTCGTTTCTAAAGTTTCCGCCAGCAGCGCCGTCTAGAACAATTCCATAGGCCAACCGAATGGGTCCCATGGGAGAATTCCAGCGAAGTTCAAAACCTGCAGTGGAATATTGGTCCAGAAGATCAATATTCTGGTCGGATCCGTATACATCCCCCCGATCATAAAAGAGTACCCCTGCCACCCCCATATCTTCTTGAATGGGAAAAATCAATTCAAAATTAAACAGGACAGATTTTTCTCCGCCCCTTTGAATAGCACTTCCCTTTGAAGTATCATTTATATCGTATTGAGAAAATCCCCTGATGGAATTAATACCACCCAGGTAGAACCTTTCCCAGTCAATGTCCGGGTTGCCATCGGTCCTGTCGTCCAGATACCCTAGTTTGGCGTGGGCAGCCCCTGTAAATTTCCAGAAAAGCGGCCAAAACAGTCCCGACTCCAATTGGTATTTGGTAAAATTGATCTCACCGCCTACAAATTCACCAGCATACTGGATGGAAAATTTATGGATGGCCCCATGGGTGGGCAAAAAATAGTGATCCCGAGAATCATAGGAGATAAAGGGTTTGATGCTGGAGGTTAAATAATTTCCCTTTGTTACACTTGTATAGCCTGAATCAACATTGGAAATATCAAAATCTTCAATATTATATTCGATGCCAATGGTCGTGTAATCCCAAAACTGTCTGAATCCTGCCCTTAGGGTAAGCCCTAAAGCGTCCTTGTCATAGTAGTCGTATTCTTTTTCCCACTTGTAAATGTCGGTTCCGGCAGATATGGGCATATCAAGGAACCAGGGTTCGGTGAAGCCTATGTTGTAAAGAGCCGTTTCCGAGGATATTTTTGCCAGGAATTTGAGGTTCTGGCCTTTACCAAACAGGTTTCTCTCTTCCAAGGAAACCTGTCCGTAGGGACCATCATCACTGCTGAAACCACCCCCAAAGGAAAAGTTTCCCGTGGCCTTTTCCTCCACCTTTACCGTAAGGTTTCGCTGGTTGGGCTTATCCGTCATCACTGGTTTAATATCAACATTCTGGAAATATTCTTTTACCCCCAGATTCCGGTGGCTTCTTTGGATGCCGGCCATGCTGAAACGCCCCTGCTCCTGGACCGCCATTTCCCGACGGATAACCTTGTCCCGGGTTTTTGAATTGCCGGTGATAATAATTCGATTAAAATATACCAATTCCCCCTTGGCAATTTTAAATGAAATATTAACCGTATTGTTTTTTTCATCTTTGTTAATTAAAGGCGCCACATTTACATTGGCATATCCCTGGTTTGAATACAAGTCGGTCAGGGCCAGCAAATCCTTTCGGATGAGTTCCCGGTTGTAGAGATCTGATTGAGTTGATACCATCCCCCCAATCAAGGCTTCTTTGGTGGTGAGAATATCCCCTGTTATGTCAATGGTTCCTATTTTATACTGATTGCCTTCATCAATTTTAAAGTTGATGTCGATACTCTTTTCAGTCAGGGATACTTGGGCATCAGAGACTTTTACATCAATAAACCCATTGTTTTTATACAAGGATTCAATGCGGATGACATCATTGTCAAGTTCGGTTTCCTTTAGATCTCCAGACGAGGTGATAATGGACCAAAAGCCTCGTTCCTGTGTTTTCATCACATCTTTTATATCGTCGTCATCAAAATGTTGATTTCCGTCAAAAGAGATGGATTCAATTTTGATTTTTTTACCCTCGTCGATGCTGAAGACGATGTCAGCCTGATCATTTTTGAGTGATTTTATTTCATATTTTATCGTACAATTATGATAATTTTTTTCTGTATACAGCCGTTTTATTTTTTCCACATCATTGTTTATCTTGTAGATATTTAAGATGGAGCCAGTGGTGGTGTCCACTACCTCAAACAATTCTTCATCCTTATACACATCATTGTCTTTAAAATTAATATTTCGAACACTTGGTTTTTCTGTTACCTCGAAAATAATCTCAACCCCTCGATCCAGTTTTTTCTTTTCAACTATCACATTGTCGAAAAAACCCATTTTATAAATAAGGGCAAGATCCTCGGACAGGGTTTCAGGATTTAAGATTTCTCCTGGTTTGGAGGTCACCACCCGTGAAATAGCGTCTGCTTCGACTCGTTTGTTCCCCTTAACGGAAATACTGGAGATTATTTTTTTTTGAAAAAGTTCTCCTGTGATCTCTTTTCCCAGTTCTGTTGCAGCTGAATAAAGGGTTTCAATACTTTGGGCCTGGGAGAAAAAGGTCACGGGGGGCTGTTTTTCATAAATATTGCGCATCTGGGCGTCAAGACTAAGCCGCTGTCCTGCAATAAAAATAGTCCCCGTTATAATTCTATCAACACCCAGCTTTATCCCTTCTTGCCTAAATTGTGAATAGGTCCACGCTTCCTTATCAGAAAAATCCTTCATAAAGACAACTTTGGCGCCATCCTTCTCAAGTTTTTCCTTGAGCATTGACGCAAGGGTTTCGCTTATTTTTCTATTTGTCGGGTCGTCGGTTAAATCATTGCTTTGGCTAACTTGAATCGAAAAAGGGAAAATAGCCACAGAGATCTGCTGCCCGGCTGATAAATTACTGATCAGAAATAGATAAACAATACAGGTTAATATTAAGGCTTGTTTCATCATTTTATTTTTCACCATTTTATTTTTCACCATTTTATTTTTCACCATTTTATTTGCCCTAAGCTTTTCCAAAAGGGGTCCCTTTTAAATTCATACCGAAACGATTTCTCCTCGATGAAGGGTAACCGTTCTTTCCATCATTTTGGCAAAGTTGTTGTTGTGGGTGACGACAATAACCGTCATGTTAAGCTCCTTATTAAGATCACTTAACAAGGCATGGACACTGTCAGAGTTTTTTTGGTCCAGATTTCCCGTGGGTTCGTCGGCAAGGAGCAACGCAGGTTTCATGACAAGGGCCCTTGCGATGGCGACCCGTTGCTGTTCCCCTCCGGAGAGGTCCTCAACCCGTTGGGTGCGCTGGGAATCAAGCCCGACTTTTTCAAGCAATTTTATCGCTTGTTTTTTAATGAATTTTTTATCCATCCTGGCAATCAATCCGGGGATAATAACATTTTCCATGGCGGTAAATCCCTGAAGCAGATAATGAAACTGGAATACAAATCCAATCTGTTCGTTCCTGAATCGGGCCAGTCGTTCATCATTAAGGGCAAAAAGATCCTGGCCTTGGTATAAAAGCCTGCCGGTTTCCGGTTTATCAAGGGTGCCGATAATGTTGAGCAGGGTTGATTTTCCAATACCCGAAGGCCCGACCACAGCGATGGTCTCGCCACGATAAATCTGGAAATTGGTTTCCTTGAGAATCTCTAGTGTGGCAGTTTTGCTGGTAAACTGCTTGCTGACGCCTTCAAGGCTGATTAAAGAATCACCCTTATCCATAGCGAATGGCCTCGACCGGATCCATTTTGGATGCCTTATAGGAAGGATACAAGGTGGAGAGAAAGCAGATAAGAATGGCAGAACCTGAAATAATCAACACATCCATGTACTCCAATTGTACCGGCAATGTTGAGAAAGGGTAGGCGTCAGGAAGCTGGATAAAATCGTATTTTTTTAAAAAAAAGCAGACAATCACCCCGAAAAGAGTTCCAAGAAACGTTCCAAAAACACCGATGATCATTCCCTTGATGATAAAAATACGTCGGATAATGGTATGGGTGGCCCCCATGGCCTTGAGCACGGCAATATCTTTTGATTTTTCCATGACCATCATGATCAATGCGCTGGCAATATTAAAGGCTGCCACCAGTATGATCAGGGTTAAAATAATGAACATGGCGGTTTTTTCAAGCTTTAAAGCAGAGAAAAGACTTTGGTTAATATCCATCCAGTCCCGAACATAAAAAGGATATTCAATAAAATTAAAATACTCTTCCCGGATCTGCTTCACTTTAAAGACATCATCCACCCAGATGCCGATAGCGGAAATCTTATCCTTGGAAGAGACAAGCTGCTGTGCCTGGCCCAGGTGAACATAGGCCAACATACTGTCGTATTCGGAATTGCCGGATTCAAAAGTTTCCTTCACAACAAATCGTTTCATGGACGGGATCTGACCTATGGGGGATATGAAACTTTTTGGAGACATCAAGATAACCTTGTCTCCCTTAATCACCCCCACGGAGTTTGCCAGTTCTTTTCCCAGAATAATGCCCGGTAGCGTCAAGGTTTTAGCAGCTATTTTAGCAGCTGTTTTAAGACCTGTTTTAGGATGGGGGCCCAGTGCCTCTTCAAGCTGAGCAGGGGTAAATCCCTTGATCAGAGGAGATCCATTTTCCGGGGTGATACCCCTCACCATGACACCGGCGAAGGAATGGGATGTCCGTATCATGGCCTGACCAAAAAGAATGGGAGATACTTCTTTGATATGGGGGTTATCCCTAAGAGAGGCCACCAAAGGTCCATAGTTGTCATAATTGCCCTTGTAATTCATTACCAGGATATGGGGCTCAAGACCCAGGATCTGTTTTCTGAATTGGTTTTCAGCTCCGCTCATAACTGCTATAACCACCACAAGTGCCATTACGCCAACCATGACGCCAGCCACGGCAAGAAAGGTAATAAGGGAAATAAATCCCTCTTTTCTTTTGGCCCTCAGGTATTTTCCTGCTATGAAAAATTCAACAGCCATCTAATTTTAAGAATTCTGTTTCATATGGGGGAAAAGAATCACTTCTCTGATGGAGGCTGAATCGGTTAACAGCATGACCAGACGGTCAATGCCGATACCTTCACCAGCGGTTGGCGGCATGCCGTACTCAAGGGCCTCAACATATTCTGAATCCATCATATGGGCCTCAGGATTTCCTTCATCTCGCTGACGGGCCTGCATCATGAACCTTTCATACTGGTCTTGGGGGTCATTAATCTCAGAAAATCCATTGGCAATTTCCCTTCCGGCAATAAAGAGCTCAAATCGGTCGGTCAGTTCAGGATCGGTATCGGATTTTCTGGAAAGGGGGGATACTTCAACGGGATATCCCGTGATAAATGTGGGTTGAATCAGCTTGGGTTCAACCAGGGTATCAAAAAGTTTGGTAATGATTTTTCCAAGACGGTCTCGTTTAGTGATGGGAATCTTTTTTTCCTCTGCAAATTTTAAAAGGGCCACGGGGTCATTGAGAATGGCCGGATCAATGCCGCCAATGGTTGCGAGGGACTCAATCATGGGAATTCGTTTCCATCCCTTTGAAAAGTCAATGGTCTCTCCCTGATAATTAATTTGGGATGTTGGGTGAACCTGTCGAACAATGGATTCGAACATCTCTTCGGTGAGATCCATGAGATCTTCATAATTGGCATAGGCCTGGTAAAATTCCACCATGGTAAATTCGGGATTATGCCGGGTGGAAACCCCTTCATTCCGAAAATTTCGATTGATTTCAAATACTCGTTCAAACCCGCCAACCACCAGACGTTTCAGATAAAGTTCCGGTGCGATCCGCAAAAACAGCTCCATTCCCAGTGCATTGTGCCAGGTCTTAAAGGGAGTCGCTTCTGCACCCCCGGCCAGGGGCTGCATCATGGGGGTTTCCACCTCCATGAATCCTTTCTCTTCAAAAAATCTGCGCATGGCTGCCACGATCAGGCTTCTTTTCAGAAAAATATCCCGGGAGCCTTCATTCATGAGCAAATCCAGGTAGCGCTGGCGGTATCTTTTTTCAGGATCCTTTATGCCATGAAATTTTTCAGGAAGGGGCCGGACCGCCTTGGACAACAGCCGAAAATTTGTGACAAGCAGCGTCCATTCTCCGGTTCGTGTCTGGAACAAGGGTCCTGTAACGCCTATAAAATCACCAATATCTAGTTTTTTAAACATGGTATAGATCGTATCTCCCACCTTGTCTTTCTGGATATAGGCCTGCATTTGGTCAGACCCGTCCTTGAACCGAATAAAGGATGATTTTCCCATTTTATTAATGGCCATCATTCTGCCGGCCAGGCAAAATTGTCTGCCTTTCTCGCCCAGAGTGTCCGGTTCTTCAAGGATAACCTTTTTTACCCCGGACACCGAATCAGAGGGTTTAAAATCATTGGGATAAAGGGAAACACCGCTTTCCCTTAACTCATTTATTTTTTCTTTTCGAACCTGCAACAGCTTGCTTGTTTTATCCATAACCTCAATACTTTTATTTAATTACTTTTATTCAATTATTAACGTTCAATCAGGTTCAAACTCTTTTGTTACAATGACCCGATATAAAATTTTATACCAAAACATAAGTAACTATCCTGATTTGCCTTGAATTGTCAAGATTTTGTTCTGCTCTTAATTTTTGTCAGGGGCTGTTAAGGGGGAGGGTATTTTTAAAAACGATTGTAAAAAGGGTGCCTTTATCAGGGATAGACTCAAAATCGATCATCCCGTCATAGGTGTCAATAATGCGGTGAATTATAGAGAGTCCCAGGCCGGTTCCATCGGGTTTTGTGGTATAAAAAGGATCAAAAATATGCTTGGCTTTTTCAGGATCGATGCCAGTACCGTTGTCCCGGATGGTCAGATAGATCCGTTTGTTTCTCGGTGAACCCAGGCCAATAATAATTTTACCTTTAGCGTCAATGGATTCAGCTGCATTTTTAATGAGGTTCCACAAAATTTGTTTCAAGTGATCTGGATCAATGGTTACAAAAAGATTTTTTTCCAGTTTTGTATCAATTTGGAGTTTTCTCGTCCCAGGTGTGTTTAAAAACAGAGTCACCACATCTTCAATGGCCCTTGTCATGTCTACCTGGCTTGCATTTACTTTGCTGGGTTTTGCAAACAGCCCAATGTCGTTGGTAATCTGTTTTAAGCGCTGGGTTTCCCTTAAAATGATGTGCATGAGTTTATCTTCATGGGATCCGGGACGGGCATCTTCTTTGAGAAGTTGTATGGAACCCGATAAAGATGCCAGGGGGTTTTTAATCTCATGGGCAATACCGGATATCATCTCATCCATGGCGGACATTTTTTCCACTCGTTTGAGGTGTTCCTGGGTTATTCTCAAATCTTTTCTGGCATTCCTGAGCTGGAGTGCCAGGATACTTGAAAGGATTGCCACGGCAAAACAGGCGACAATGGTGATAATAATCCGGTAGATGATCTGGGTTTCATCACGGGTCATGGATATCGGATATTGCCCCATGAAGGGCGTTAGTATCCCATAATACTCCAGTTCTATTAACAGCCCGTATTGGAGACTTGAAAATGTGGCCATGACAAAACTCCCCTTTTGAAGCAAAATCATGGAGGCATAGATGATGACCAAAAGATAAAGAAAGGTAAAGACACTGTCAAAACTGCCGGTCACAAAAATGATGCCTGTAACCAGAAAGGTATCCATAATGGTTTGAAAATAAGCAAGGGCCAGCAGCTTTCCTTTCTGGTTAAGCCAGACGCTATAAAAAATGGACCCTAGCAGCACACCAGCTGCCAAGCTGTACAGGGATAAAAAGGGCTGGGCAAGGAGGGGTAGATTTTCCCCAGAGGAAAAAAACAGACTGGAGAAAATCAACACAATGGCAAAGACAACCCTTGCCAGGATGATCCATTTTATCTGGTTATAAAGATCTGAATTTTGTGCAAACGAATTAGCTTTGACCCGATTATCCAATGGCACCCGCCATTGAGAAAATGGGAAGGTACATGGCAATGACAAGCCCCCCCACCACAACACCGAGGAAAACCAGCATAAAGGGCTCTATCATATCTGTTAGATTTTTCACGGCCTGATCCACCTCGTCATCATAAAAGTCGGCTATTTTTTCAAGCATGGTATCAAGGGCACCCGTGGATTCGCCCACCGCTATCATGGAACAGACCATGGAGGGAAACACCCCGCTTTCAAGAAGGGGGTCTGCCATGGACCTGCCCTCTGAAATCCCTGCTTTAACATCGTTTATGGCAAATTCCACAATTTTGTTTCCCGATGTTTTTGCCACAATATCAAGGGCCTCCAGGATGGAAACTCCACTGGAAATCATGGTGCTGGAAGTCCGGGTAAATTTTGCAACAGCCACTTTTCGGATCAAAATCCCCATGACTGGCAGCCGCAGGAACATGTCATCCATAAAAATCCGGCCTTTTTGGGTTCCATAAATGCGCTTGATCAGAAATATCGTTCCAATAAGGCCGATAATGATATACAAGATATTGCCAATCACAAAGTTACTCATGATCACGATCATCTGGGTTGGTAATGGCAGGGCGGAGCCAAAACTTGCAAACATTTCTTCAAAAACCGGAATAACAAATACCAGGATGATGGCCACCACAATAACGGCGACAGCAAGGGTAATGGCAGGATAGGTCATGGCACCCTTGACCTGTTTTTTGAGTTTTGCCATTTTTTCCATATAGGCGGACAAACGGCCCAGGATGACATCCAATATACCTCCTGCCTCACCGGCTGCGATCATGTTGACAAATAATTCATTAAAAACTTTGGGGAATTTTTTCAGGGCATCGGCAAAGGTTTCACCCGACTCTACCGATGTTTTGATTTTTTTAAGATTTTTTTTAAAAGTGGGGTTTTCCTGCTGGGCCTGCAAAATATCCAGACATTGGAGCAGGGGCAGCCCGGCATCAATCATTGTGGAAAATTGTCGGGCAAATATGATAACATCCGTTTCCTTGACCTTGGGTTGTAAAAATTCTATATTTTCAAACAGATCCTTGGGCTTTTTTTTAACCTTTGTGGGGATAATTTTTCTTCTCTGAAGGCTTGCCCGAACCTGATCTGAGCTTTCGGCTTCCATCTCACCCGTTACTTTATTGCCTTTTGGATTCTTCCCTTTCCATTCATATAAGACGGCCATGACACATCCTTATCTTAAGGTTTCAATACC
>CAYWNB010000031.1:0-1312 GCA_964459195.1 uncultured Desulfobacula sp. | reverse complement strand
TTGACACTAGAAAATTAAGTATACCAGAATCGGAACATTTGTAAAATTGAAACAGATATACTATATAAATTTCATTCTATTATTTCAACAGGAGTTGGTTTTTGAAGGAAAAAAACAAGAAAATAAAGGCGAGAACTATCATCACCAGCCATGTGAATGCGGATTTTGATGCCATTGGTGCCATGCTGGCCGCACAAAAGCTCTATCCCGATGCTGTTATTATTTTTCCAGGATCCCAGGAAAAAAGTCTAAGGGATTTTTTTATCAGCTCAATGAGTTATCTGTTCAACATGGTTGATCCGGAAATGATTGATTTTTCAGAAACCGCCACCCTGGTTATTGTGGATACCCGGCAGAAGAACAGGCTGACCCGGGTTTCACAATTATTGGGGAAAAAAGATCTTTTTATAGAAATCTATGATCATCACCCCCCCATGGACAATGACATCCGGGGCAACGTGGATATTTCAAAAGCCTATGGTGCCACCACCACCATCTTGAGCGAAATTCTACAGGAACAAAAAATCTCACTGACCCCGGAAGAAGCAACCGTCATGGCCCTTGGTATCTATGAGGATACAGGGAATTTTACATTTTCTTCCACAACCCAGGCAGATTTTATTCAAGCCGGTTTCTTACTTGCCTGCGGTGCCAGTTTAAACACCATTGCAAGTCTTGTGGTAAAAGAAATTAAGGCCGAACAGGTGACCTGGCTCAATGAACTGCTCAACGAAATGACGGTTCACAGGATAAACGGGCTTGATGTGCATATTTCTACCATCTCATCTTCTTCTTATATTACAGATTTGGCTTCCATTGTTCAAAAAATTGTGAGGATGGAGAATCTGGATATCTTTTTTGCCATTGTACTGATGGGAACAAAAATAAACATCATCGCCCGGAACAGGATACCCGAGGTGGATGTGGGCAAGATCATGACCCAGATAGGCGGTGGCGGACACGCCTATGCCGCATCTGCCAGGATTGACAACCAGACCCTGTCCCAGGTGGAGATGATGCTTTTGGACAAATTAAAACGCGAGGTCAAAAGCATACAGGTGGTCAAAAAGTTCATGTCATCCCCTGCCATTACCATAGACCCCTATTCGACCTGTAAGGATGCCGGAAAAATAATGACTCGGTACAATGTGAACACCCTTCTGGTGGTGAATGGAAAAAACGATTCCTATGAAGGATATATTACCCGGCAGGTGGTGGAAAAAGTTCTGTTTCATCAATTGTCCGGGCAGTTGGTGTGTGAGTATATGAATTCTGAAATTCATTTTGTCTCTTCCGATGCCGATGTGGCCGA
>CAYWNB010000030.1:0-25349 GCA_964459195.1 uncultured Desulfobacula sp. | reverse complement strand
TTAGGTGGAAGATATAAATATGAGCATAAGACTCTTAATTTATACAAAAAAGACACCCTTACCTGTTTGTAATCCTTAAAAATGCGATCTTTGTGGCAACTGCGTAATGGAGCTCCTTTTGGGTGATATAAAACCGGATGAAGTTGTCGGTTGCCCTCAAATAATTGTTGTTCTTCATTTTTCCAAAGAACATAATGGATTTATATCTGTTTTTGAATATATAAGCCGGCTTATGAACCCACCATCAAATTTGATCGAAAAATTGGATTTACTGGACAAAGGATTAAAAAAGAAGGCTAAAAATCCGGTCATAGAAGAACGGGATAATTTTTCCTCTGGATTTTTTTTTGATATTCACATATGTTACACACACTGCAACATATGTCGTTGTAATAAAGGAAATTTTTATGTCCGCATCAACAAAACTATCTAACTCTGTAAAAGCCCTTTGTTTTTTGGCTTATTCAAGTCCGGAGCCCTGTAATAGCACGGTGATATCCAAACAGACCGGTATCAATGCCTCAAAACTCAGAAAATTGTTTTCCGCACTTGCCAAGGAGAATATTCTTACCAGCATTCAGGGACCATTCGGTGGTTTTTTACTGGCAAGAGACCCTTCAGATATTCGTCTTCAGGAAATTTACTGTGCGTTGGAACATAAAAAAGCATTTCATCTCGATGTAAATAAAGATCTTGAACCGAAAATGAAGGAATCCGGCTTGATAAATTTATTTTTTACTAATCTTTTCAGTGAGATACAGGTGGAAATAGAGGATAAAATGAAATTGGTGACGCTGGCTGATATTATTCACCATACTAAATAGTGCCTGAGAGGATAGGGCGCGATAATAATAAAAGAGGATATATTAAATTATGAAAGGATGGATGGGTAAAGTTCTCCGTGTTGATTTAACAACTGGAAGTATTAAGGACGAGATATTAGACCCCGGGGTTGCCAAAGATTATATCGGCGGCAGAGGTCTGGGTATCTATTATATGAACAAGGAGATGAATCCCAAGTGTGATCCCCTGTCTCCGGAAAATATGTTGATCATGATGACCGGGCCCCTCACAGGAACAGGTGCTCCCACAGGTGCTCGCTACATGGTGATGACCAAGTCTCCGTTAACTGGTGCTGTCACATGCTCCAATTCCGGGGGGATGATGCCCCGGGATATGAAACGGTCCGGTTATGACGGTATCATTTTTAAAGGGAAAGCAGAAAAACCGGTTTTCCTCTGGATCAACAACGGTAAGGCAGAGCTAAAGGACGCCGGTCATATCTGGGGTAAAACAGTTCCCGAAACAACTGACCTTCTTTTAGCAGAGACTGATTCAAAAGCACGTGTCGCCTGCATCGGGCCAGCCGGAGAAAGAAAGGTTCTTTTCGCAGGTATTATGAATGAGAAACACCGTGCTGCAGGACGATCCGGAGTTGGAGCCGTTATGGGTTCCAAGAATCTGAAAGCAGTGGTGCTGTCCGGCAATGAAAAAATTGAACTGGCAGACCCGGACGGATTTAAATCTTTCAATCAATCAATTCTGAATCAGTATTTAAGTGATGCAAAGAAAACACCGGTGGGTCTCACCATTAACGGTACCGCCGGAGTTGTTGCCGTCACCCAGGAGAAAGGAATACTGCCGACTAAAAACTGGCAGCAGGGAGAGTTTGAAGGATGGGAAAATATCCAGGGAACTACACTAACCGATAAATACCTGGTAAAGAATCAGGGCTGTTTCGGCTGTCCTATCAAATGCGGCAGAATCACTAAGGTTCATGAACCGGGTTTTGAGGGTGAAGGTGAGGGGCCCGAGTACGAGACTGTTTATGCCATGGGTTCAAACTGCATGATCGATAATCTTGCCGCCATTACAAAAGCAAATTATCTGTGTAACGAATTAGGTCTTGATACCATTACCATGGGCGCTACTATTGCCTGCGCCATGGAACTTGTGGACCGGGGTTATCTGAGTGAAGACGAAATTGGAAGATCGCTCAGGTGGGGAGATGGTGAGGCGCTTGTGGAACTGACGCGATTAACGGCTTATCGGGAAGGTTTTGGAGACAAACTGGCAAATGCCAGTTATCGCCTTGCAGCGAGTTACGGTCATCCGGAACTGGCCATGGTGTCCAAAAAACAGGAGTTCCCTGGATATGAACCCCGCGGAGCAAAAGCTATGGGACTGGCCTATGCCACATCACCCATCGGCGGCTCACACATGCGCGGAGACCCCGCATATTTTGAAATTTTCGGAACCACTTTTTCCATGGATCCTTTAAGTACGGAAGGCAAAGCTGCTCCGACAAAGAGAGTCCAGGATTTATCGGCCATTGTGGATGCCGCAGGTCTATGCATCTTTTTCGGAGCCAGAATGCTGGCGGAAAAAAATTCGACCATGGCACCCAAAGGCATGTTGAGGTATCTGAACACAGCAACACAAGCAGATTATACATTGGAAGAATTGATTCAGGCCGCAGAACGTATTATCAACGCAGAAAGAATGTTTATAGTCAATGCCGGTTTTGACCGAAAAGATGATACACTGCCGGACCGTTTAACCAAAGTCCCCATGCCATCCGGACCTGCAAAAGGCGAAGTATGCGACCTGGATACCATGTTGGATGACTACTATAAGGTTCAGGGCTGGGATGAAAACGGTATCCCTGAAAAACAGACCCTGGAAAGATTAGGGTTATCACATCTGTAAATAAAACCAATGTGTCCATCCTGAGATGTGATGTTTAACAGCCCTTGATAACATGGGACTTCATCTTGAAGGAGAAAATTAAAACCGACCCGTTTTTATAATTTAAAAAACCGGTTTCCGGAAAATGATCATTTCCCGGAAACCGGCCAGTATTTTAATACCAATCTATAAAACTTAATAGTCCAGTGAGGAGACCTCAAGGGCATGTTTCTGAATAAAATTTCGTCTGGGTTCTACTTCTTCCCCCATGAGAAGAGTAAAAATATCGTCTGCTTTTTCAGCATCTTCAATTTCCACCCTCAGCATGATCCTTTTTTCCGGATTCATGGTGGTCTCCCAGAGCTGATCTGCATTCATTTCACCCAAACCTTTGTAGCGCTGGATATTAATCCCTTTTTTCGCTTCAGCCATAACAAATTCATAGAGATGGGTTAAAGTATCAAGGGTGCTTACTCGCTTGGCATCTTCCGCCTTGGATGAGATGGAAAAATCAGGACAATCAAGGGTTTCCATTTTTTTATAATTTTTAAGCATCCGCTGGTAATCATTGGTGGATAGAAGTTCCCTGCCAACCCTTACCAATACTTCTTTTTTGTCTTGGTCATAAATATCCATTTCATGGATATTTCTTTCCATATCATAGTCTATTTCCCCGGACTTGTACCCGCTGGTTTCAAGCGACCGGGTAAGAATTTCCATATTTTCTTTATTTTCCAGGAAAAGTTTATCCTTTACCCCGTTTTTAATCAAAACCAACAAAAGATCTGTATCGAAATCCCGTTTTTTTAGTAAATTTACCGCACTAAAATAAGCGGTCATATTGATGAGAAAATCGTGAAAAACATCCTCTGTCAAGGGTTCTTCATTTCCATTGATGAATAAATTTTTCTGGGAGGATATCCTTTTGATCAGGTAATTGGAGTACTCTTCCTCATTTTTTAAATAGACACCGCTTTTCCGGGAACCCACCCTGAACAACGGGGGCTGGGCAATATACAAATACCCGTTGGCAACCAGATCCGGCATCTGCCGATAAAAGAAAGTCAGCAACAGGGTTCTGATATGGGAACCATCGACGTCGGCATCGGTCATGATCACCACTTTGTGATACCGCAGTTTTTCAATATCATATTCTTCCCGGCCAGCTCCGGTGCCAAGGACCGTGAATATATTTTTAATTTCATCACTTCTTAAAATCTTGTCAAACCGGGCTTTTTCAACATTTAAAATTTTACCCTTCAGGGGAAGAATGGCCTGAAACCGTCTGTCCCTTCCCTGTTTTGCACTACCACCCGCCGAATCTCCCTCGACCAGGAATAATTCTCTTTCAGCCGGATCTGCATACTGACACTCTGCAAGCTTGCCCGGCAGGGTGGAATCCAGAAGGGTGCCTTTTTTCCGGGCCAGTTCCCGGGCTCTTTTAGCGGCATCACGAGCCCTTGCAGCATCTATACCCTTGGAAATGATCTTCCTTGCCACATTAGGATTTTCTTCCAGATATTGACCAAATTTTTCATTTAGCAGGGATTCCACAATCCCCTTGATCTCATTGTTACCAAGCTTGGTCTTGGTCTGTCCCTCAAACTGGGGTTCCATAAGTTTTACGGAAATAATAACAGAAAGACCTTCCCGCATATCATCCCCGCTGATTTTGATATTCTGCATATTCTTGGGCAGATTATTGGAGCCCGAGGTAATATAGGAATTCACCGTCCGGGTCAGGGCACCTTTAAAACCGGATACATGGGCGCCGCCTTCAATGGTGCGGATATTATTAGCAAAGGAAAACAGTTTTTCCTTAAAGGTGTCATTATACTGGATGGCCACCTCTATCTGAACATCTTTTTTATCCCCTTCAATGTGAATGGGTTCATGTAAAGGGGTGCACGACCGGTTCAAATATTCCACAAAGGAAACAATCCCGCCTTCAAAATAAAAATCATCTTTTTCAGCGGATCGCTCATCTTCCAGAATAATTCTTAAGCCCTTGTTTAAAAAAGCCAGCTCCCGTAATCTTCTGGAAAGGGTTTCATAAATAAAATCATTTTCATTCATGATGGTAAAATCAGGGATGAAGTTTATTTTGGTTCCCCTCTTTACGGTATCTCCTTTAACCACAAGGTCTGTGAGCTTATCTCCCTTGGAATACGTCTGGTGATAAATTTTGCCGTTTTTATAGACCTCCATCGTAAGGAGTTCAGACAATGCGTTGACCACGGAAATACCCACTCCATGAAGACCGCCCGAGACTTTATAGGAATCCTTATCAAATTTACCGCCGGCATGGAGTTTGGTCATGACCACTTCACAGGCGGGAATATGCTCGGTTTCATGCATTTCAACGGGAATACCCCGGCCATTGTCCTCCACACTCACACTCATATTTGAATGGATGGTGACAAAAACCGTGTCGCAGTGACCTGCCATGGCCTCATCAATACTATTGTCCACCACTTCGTATACCAGATGGTGAAGACCTGCCAGGTCCACATTTCCAATATACATGGAAGGCCGTTTACGAACCGCTTCAAGACCTTCTAATACTTTTATGCTGTCCGAATTATACTCTTTTGTTACGTCATTATTTTTCATGATATATGCATTGCCATTATTACACAAACAAGTTTATCATCATCAAGACTCTTTATAATGCAGGGGCTTTTACTGTCCTTGATATTTATAACCACAATAGACTCCTCAAACAAATTCAGGGCATCCCTGAAATATTGAGGGTTAAAGGCGCTTTTTATTTCTTCACCCGTAAAACCGATCATGAGCCGCTCCTTGGATTCGCCTATTTCGGGATTGGTGATAGTCACGGTCAGTTCATTTTCTTTAAAATTTAAAATAACACTTTTATAATCATCAGAGGTAAGAATAGATACCCGCCTCATGAGAGTGGAAAACATATTCCTGTCCACTTCCATGGGAATCATTTCGTCATAGTTGAGGACGGGTTTATAATCCGGGTATTCTCCTTCCAGAAGCTTTATCATGACAGATTCATTTGCCCGCTGAAAAATAAAATAATTGTCTTTAACTCCCACCTGAATAGCGTCTAAATTAGAATCAATAAATTTATTGAGTTCACCCAATCCTTTCTTGGGAATAACAACACTCTCTTGAGGGATATTCAGCTCTCCTATAAACGGAGCATCATAGCAATTGAGGCGTCTTGAATCCGTGGAGACAATTCTTAATCGTTCCTGGCCGCCCGACACAATTTTTTCCATCAGGGATCCCAAAACATATATTCTTTTTTCATCCCCTATAACACCTATAGCAGAAGAAACCGTTACCATTCGCTTAAGATCCATAGCGCTGATTTCAATAAAATCAACATTTTCAATTAAAGGGGTCTCGGGAAAATTTTCATAATTAGATGAAACAATATGGTAAAGACTATCCCCTGTTCCAATTTCAACCCACCTGTTTTCCACTTCATTTATAACAATTTCATTGTCAGGGTATTCTCTGATGATCTCAAAAAATTTTTTAGAATTGATAGACAGGACACCTTCAGTTTCAACCTGGGCATCATAGGTGCCAGTAAAAACAGTTTCCAGATCATTGGCCGTAATAGTGATCTGTGAGCCAACCGCCTTAATCAGAATATCAGAGGTGATTTTTAAATTTGTTTTCCTCCCTGTAATTCCTTGGATCTTTGACAAGATATCCAGAATATCCTTTTTATTAAACGAAAATTTCATTTAAAATCCTTTTCTTAAAATTTTATATCCTTCAATATTTATATCAAAATCCCTTAATTATCAATTATTAAATAAAGATGATTGTATTAATATATTAATTAAATAAAGATAATAATAATAATAAGGGGTGTTTAAATGTTCATAACTTTATAAGATTCTGTAATTTAAAGAAAATCATTATAAAGTTATTAGTAAAATTATATTTATATTTTGTTTATAACCCCATAGTTCCTGACCTGACTTTTAAAGTGTTCAAAACCCTAAAGTTATGAACATTTTATTAGGATCCATGGATCCAGTTGTTAATCTCTTGTAATCCTTTACTTTTCCAGTTATCTGAAATTCTATTTTCAATATATTTTAAAAAAAGCGTGTCAATAACCCCCGTAACCTTCAGTAATAAATAGGCTTTTTCAAGGATTATTCCCTCTAATTCATCTTCGGATTTCGTGGTCTGGGTGGAGGGCGTTTTCAGTCCGGTAATATTAAAACTTTCGCCTTTAATGGTGAATTTGTATTCCTCTTCTTCCCCCATTTTGCACAAGAGGTTTAGTTCCGTAACAAAGGCCCCTTTTTTAAGGGCGGTGGTGCCTTCTTCAAGACCTGCTTTATCCCCTTTTATGGTGATTTTTTCCTTTGATTTATCCCCAAGATTGTTCTCAAGCACAAGGGAATTACCTATTTCCAGGGAAACTGGTTCTTTGGATTCTATTATGGAGGCTATGTCTTTTTCCTTTTCAATGAGAAACCAGATCCAGGTTAAAAATTCATTACCCAGAAAAATATATTTATTATATGCGGTGGCGATATCAAGCATGGTTATCCTTTTACGTATTTTAAGGGAGATAAAGAGAGGACCCGGTCTCGTTCACTGGCTGAAAATTTTGATTTTGTTTCGACAATGGTATAGGGAAAAAGCCGGATGGGTTTTAAGTTAAAGGAATTTAAAAAAAGGGTTTCAAATAATTCATTTGCTGCTTTCTGAGTGGTAAATAAAAAAAGATTCTTATCTTCATAACTCCAGAGAATATCATAAATAGTGGGGATGGAGGGAATTCTATGTATAAGCACATCCAGTATGGTTTCTTTCAGCTCAGATTTTTCATTTTTAGATAAAAAATCCCGGCCGGACTCTTCTTTTTTTTTTTCAATAGCCAGGGCCATCTCTTTTTGGACCAGTTTGGCTGGAATTGATTTTTTATCAATTCTCAAGGAAAAAAGAAAATAGGTGCCGAAAATAAAGGAAAATTTTTCAAAATCAGGATTATAGGGACTTTCATAGGGGGTCCACCCGGCTGAAAGCTCTTCATATTCGTTTTCCTGCTTTGGTATCGCATTTTCCGTAAGTCCCCTTCGAACTTCATCCATCACCGTTGCTTCAAAACGACCCTCAATGTGGTAGCGGCTCATGGAATGAGTTGATGATATCAAACCCATAGATACTCCTTAAAAATATAAATATTTATTAAATTTTTTTTGACCATAAAAGAGCTAAGTGTAACATCTTTTAAGAAAAAACAACAGAAAATCCCTGGAGCGAAATTGCTGAGTTTAACCAATACAATGTATTATGATTTAAAAGGATGAGGTATGGAGTAAAAGGGGTATAAAAAATATTTATTTAATAAATTTTGTTCAAACTTTTTTAAGAATTTATTATAAAAAGATTGTTTTTCTAGGAGCATTTACAAATTTAAGAATTTATTGTATGAGTGTGGGTTATATTGGGATTATTAATGTTCTCATTACTATACAACGAGGTGATATTTATGAAAAAAAGAATGCAGACGATTGATGGAAATACCGCTGCTACCCATGTGGCGTATGCCATGAGTGAGGTAGCTGCAATATATCCGATTACCCCTTCAAGTCCCCTGGGTGAGATAGCAGACTCCTGGGCTGTAAAAGGGAAAAAAAATATATTCGGTCAGATTCTGGATATAAAACAGATGCAGTCTGAAGCTGGCGCTGCAGGTGCGGTTCATGGCTCCCTTGCTGCCGGGGCCCTTACCACTACATTTACAGCTTCCCAGGGTCTTTTGTTAAAAATACCCAATATGTATAAAATAGCCGGTGAGCTTCTTCCCAGTGTCTTTCATGTGACTGCCCGGTCCATTTCCGCCCATGCCCTGTCAATTTTCGGGGATCACCAGGATGTTATGGCTTGCCGGCAGACCGGATTTGCCATGCTGTCTTCCTGTTCTGTCCAGGAAGCTCAGGATATCGCCCTTGTGGCCCATCTTGCCACAATGGAATCCCGGGTTCCCTTTCTTCATTTTTATGACGGGTTCAGAACCTCCCATGAAATTCAGAAAATAGAGATGATTGAAACCGAGGATATGGCCACTCTGTTTAATTATGATGCCTACCAGGCATTTAAAAACAGAGCGGTTAACCCGGAACATCCCGATACCAGAGGGACCGCCCAGAATCCGGATATTTTTTTCCAGGGCCGGGAGGCAATTAACTCCTATTATCTCAAGGTTCCGGCCATTGTAAAAGCCTGTATGAAAAAAGTGGGTGATCTGACCGGCCGGCATTATAAACCCTTTGATTATGTAGGGGACCCCGAAGCAGACAGAGTAATTGTGGCCATGGGATCCGGCTGTGAAGCCATTGAAGAATCCATTGCCCAACTGAACAGGGAAGGCCAGAGACTGGGACTTGTAAAGGTCAGGCTTTACAGACCCTTTGATGTGCAAGCTTTTTTAAATACCATTCCTTCCTCGGTTGAGACGTTGACGGTTTTAGATAGAACCAAGGAGCCAGGTGCTATTGGGGAACCCCTTTACACAGACGTTTGTACGGCTTTTATGGAACATGGAGAAGGTCCAAAAATCATTGGTGGCCGGTATGGGCTGTCTTCCAAGGAATTTAACCCTTCCATGATCAAGGCGGTTTATGACAACATGAAAGTCATCTCTCCCAAGAATCATTTTACCGTGGGGATAGTGGATGATGTCACCCATACCTCCCTTGAGGTGGTAAAGGGTTTTGATCCCGCACCCAAGGGGACCATATCCGCAAAATTCTGGGGGCTTGGTTCCGATGGAACGGTGGGTGCAAACCAGTCAGCCATTAAAATCATCGGGGATAACACCGATAAATATGCCCAGGGGTATTTTGCCTATGATTCCAAAAAATCAGGCGGGCTGACCGTATCCCATCTGCGGTTCGGGGATGTAAAAATCCAGTCCACCTATTTGATTGAAAATTCTGATTTTGTGGCCTGCCATAAATCCAATTATATGGAAATTTATGATGTACTCAAGGGTCTTAAGGAAGGGGGAACATTGCTTCTCAATTCTGAATGGTCCTTAAAGGATATGGAAAAAAATATTCCAGGGGATGTTAGAAAGACCATTTATGACAAAAAAATAAATTTCTATAATATTGATGCCGTAAAAATTGCCGGAGAAGTCGGTCTTGGCAACCGCATCAACATGATTATGCAGACCTGCTTTTTTAAACTGGCCAATGTATTGCCCGTGGAAGAAGCCATTGCTTTGCTGAAAAAAGATATCCAGGTGATGTTCGGCAAAAAGGGTGAAGCCATTGTGAACATGAACATCGAAGGGGTGGATAAAACCCTGGCAAAATTGGTCAAGGTAAAAGTGCCTAAATCCTGGAAAGATGGTATCAGGGATGTTGCTCCGGCCGACAAGGCCACGCCTTTTGTGAATGATGTTATGCGCAAAATAAATGCCCAGAGCGGGGATGATCTTCCTGTTTCTGCATTTTCCGTGGACGGTGTATTTGAACAGGGAACCAGCAAGTACGAAAAACGCGGAGTTGCCATTAATGTACCTGAATGGATACCTGAAAATTGTATCCAGTGTAACCAGTGCGCCTTTGTCTGCCCCCATGCCGCCATCATTCCCATTGTGGCCAAAGAGGAGGAACTTACCGCAGCCCCTGGCTCTTTTGTTACGGTTGACGGCAAGGGAAAGGGTATGGACGCGTTTAAATTTAGAATTCAGGTGAATCCCCTGGATTGCCAGGGATGTGGTAATTGTGCTGATATCTGTCCTGCCAAAATAAAGGCCCTTGTGATGAAGCCTGTCGCCGGTCAGATAGCCGCTCAGAAAGACAACCACAAATTTTCCTTGGGTGTTCCTTTTAAGACGGATATTCTCAAACGGGAAACCGTTAAGGGCAGTCAGTTGTTCCAGCCCTTGCTTGAGTTCTCCGGTGCCTGTGCTGGCTGTGGTGAAACCCCCTATGTAAAGGTGCTCACCCAGCTGTTTGGTGAAAGAATGACTATTGCCAATGCCACCGGGTGTTCCTCCATCTGGGGCGGTTCTGCTCCCTCTACTCCTTATTGCACCAATGCAGATGGCCAGGGTCCTGCCTGGGCAAGCTCTTTGTTTGAAGATGCAGCTGAGTATGGATACGGCATGATGCTGGCAGTGAATTCCAGGAAAAAGACCCTGACGGCCAAGGTGGAAGAGGCCCTTAAAACAGAGATAACAACTGATGTAAAAGCAGCCCTTGAAGGATGGCTGGCGGGTAAAGAAGATGTGGATGAATCCAAAAAATATAGCTTTGCCCTGAAAACCCTTTTAAAAGATGAAGAAAAGGGGCTTTTAAAAGATATTTATAATGAACGAGATGTGTTTGTTAAAAAATCCCATTGGATATTTGGGGGTGACGGCTGGGCCTATGATATCGGGTTTGGCGGTGTGGACCATGTTTTGGCATCAGGAGACGACATCAATATTCTGGTACTGGATACGGAAGTTTATTCGAACACCGGTGGTCAGTCTTCCAAGGCAACTCCCACAGGCGCCATTGCTAAATATGCGGCTTCGGGTAAAAAAATAGCTAAAAAGGATATGGGCCGGATGATGATGAGCTATGGACATGTCTATGTGGCATCCATTTCCATGGGCGCCAACAAGAACCAGACCATGAAGGCCTTTCTTGAAGCTGAAAATTATCCGGGACCCTCTCTTATTATCTGTTATGCTCCCTGTATCAACCAGGGCATCAGAAAAGGCATGGGCAAATCCCAGCTGGAAGAAAAATTGGCTGTTGACTCCGGTTATTGGCCCTTGTACCGGTATAATCCACAACTTGTCCAGGCGGGTAAGAATCCCTTTATCCTTGATTCAAAAGCCCCGGACGGCACCCTCCAGGATTTCCTTGGCGGAGAGGTCAGATTTGCTGCCCTGGAAAAGAGCTTGCCCGAAGAATCCAAACGCCTGAGGGCCAAAATTGAAGGAGAGGTGAATGATAAATACACCATGCTCAAGATGATGGCCGATGCCGGAAAGGATGAAAAATAAACGATAAAATAAAATTGTAAATGAGAAAAGGGCTGGAAAATTATTTTCCAGCCCTTATTTTGTCCGCTCCGGAAAGAATATCTTCGGCAAAATATTTAAGGCTGTTAAAAAATGAAAATACCTGGACCAGCCGTTTCACATCGAAACGAGAGGTCAGACCTTCTTTCCGGATATCCAGCAATTTGCTGTCCATTTTTTGAACCAAAGATTCCAGTTCTTTTTTGTCAAAGGCGGGATCGTTTTTCATCAATGCCACCAATGCCTCGCCACTGACCTTTGAAATATCCATCAATTCCTTTGACATGATGATATCAAACCCCTTGGTGTCCAGGGAATTTAAAATTCTCACCATGTTCCGAAGGTGCTCCGCCACACGGCCCATGACAAAAACCTTGGCGGAAAAATTTTCATCCAGCTTATAAATCAGGGCTTCATGGCGGCGGATATTTAGAAAGAAACTCTGGTTGTTCCAGATATCTCGAATAAGGTTGTCCATCAAAGATTCATCCACATTTTTTTGTTTTGAAATAAAAGCTTTGACCAGAAAATTACATTTTTCTGAACAACCCATTGCCTGGGTTTCCAGATTGTTTCTTAAAACATCTGCTTTTTTTCGGGGAAAGACCAGCAGGGAAACAAGGGTGGCACATAAAATTCCCAGGCATATTTCAATGACCCTGAACAGGCCGAATTCGATGATATCGGGGGAATTCATGCCGGTCATCACCACAATGCAAACGGTGATGGCAGCCATCTTGTATTTGGGTTTATACCGGGTCAGAAAACTGCAGATTCCGATGGTTAAAAACAGGGCGAAACCGATTCCCGTGGGGGTGATGGGAAAAATAAGAATGACAACTACCCCCAATATAGCACCGATAACGGTTCCGGATAACCGGTAGAGGCACATTTCCAGGGAATCTGCCACATAAACCTGCATGACAATAACGGTGGAAATGACAGCCCAATAACCGAATTCTATATGTAGCAGCAAGGTTACAGCATAGGCCAGAACCGCTGCAACGGCTGTCTTTAATCCGTGGATCATATGGATGGAGGTAATATTCATTGTATTATTCCTGGAGACGATAAAAAAGATTATTTTTTTGGATCATTACCATAAATCATACTATATATAAAATTATTTTAATTGGGTTGACCCAAAAACATGGTGTTTGATACCATGGTAAAAAAATTTATAAAAAAATTAAGGGCAATCTCGGGAGAATATGGTAAATTTAATTCGAGAAAAGGCGGTTAAGGGACTTTTACCAGGGGACTCATTTACCTATACCCGCAGGTTTACAAAAAAAGAGACCATGGTTTTCGGTGATTTGACCCGTGATTATAATCCGGTTCATTATGATACAAGGTGGACAGATGAAAAGGGATTCAAGGACCAGATTTGCCATGGGTTACTCATTGGGGGGATGATTTGCGAGTTTGGCGGCCAGGTGGGCTGGCTTGCAACGGGAATGAATTTTAAATTCCTAGGTCCGGTCTATTTTAATGACACAATCACGTGTACCGTGACCATTACCCAAATCCAAGAAAATGGACGGGCAGAGGCTGATGCGGTTTTTATAAATCAAGAGAATAAAAAAATAGGAATGGCCTCCATGACCGGTCGCCTTCCCCTGGAAAAGGAACGACAGATTCTGGCCCGGATGATGGCAGAAGGGGATCCTTCCAATAAATTGGCAGACAACCCGGATACTCCCGACCTATAATTGACCTATTTTATTTGCTGGGTTTGACAAAAAGCCATAGTCCCAGAAAAACGGCACAGGCTATTGTGCTTATCCCCAGCACGGAGATGCCAAAAATTTGGGGAGGCACCTTAAAGCTTAAAAGGAGAGAAGAGGCAATAATCAAAGAGGAAATAATGATGGACACCGATAGTTTATGGCTCTCTCGATGGTAAGTACCGATGATTTTATCCAGTTTCTGAACGTCAAACCCCAGGACAAATTTTCCTTTTCTTGCCTGGCGGAGGATGGAAATGGAATCCCGTGGAACTTCCTGAAGCAGCTGAAGGGATTCAAGGGAAAGGCTGGAAAGATCTTCGGAAATACGTGACAGGGACATCCGTTCCATCTTCTTTCGTTTGATAAAGGGTGCTGCATATCCCACCATATCAAAATCCGGATCAAGCCTGTGGGCAACCCCTTCAACCGCTGCAAAGGATTTCATCATCAAAAAAGTGTCCGGATACATCCGAAGCTTGTGTTTGGAGGTAATCTTTAAAAGGTCCTGGAGCAAGCGTCCCACATTGATATATTTTAATGCCTTGGTCAGATATTGGCCGATAAATGTGGCGATGTCCCGTTCTAAAAACCGCATATTGGGTTCTTCATCATATTCGGTGAGTTCGAGCAGGTAGTGGCAGGTTGCCGAAGGCTTTTCTGTAACAACACTTGCGATCAGGTCGATAAAGACTTCCCTGGCCCTGCGGTCCATAAATCCCATCATCCCGAAATCAACAGGGCCCAGAACATTATTGGGCAGCGCGAACAGGTTTCCCGGGTGAAGATCGGCATGGAAAAAACCGAATTCAAACACCTGTTTTAAAATAAGATCCGCACCTTGCCGGGTTAATGCTTTTCGATCCATGCCCGACGCGTCAAGCGCTGCAACATCTGAAATTTTAATGCCCTGGATATATTCCATGGTCAAAACGGTTTCTGTGGTTCTATCCAGATAAACCTTTGGAATATGGATGGTCGAATCATAGAGAAACTGCTGGGCGACCCTTTCCATATTGGATGCTTCTAGGGTGTAATCCATTTCTTTGTCCAGGGTTTCGGCAAATTCTTCAACAATTTTTATGGGACGGAAAAAAGAGAGATCTTCAATATGGCGTTCCATCAAGGTGGCCAGGTGATTCATGATTTCAAGATCCACCCGGATACGCTTTCTTAACCCTGGGCGCTGGATTTTTACGGCAACCCGTTCACCGGTTTTTAATTTTGCCAGATGAACCTGGCCGATGGATGCAGAGGCAAAGGGTTCTTCTTCCATGGAAACAAAGGGATTTTCTTGGGGCCCAAACTCTTTGGCCAGTATTTTTTGAACATCTGCAAAGGGGAATTTAGGCACATTGTCCTGGAGTTTTTCAAGTTCAAAAATAAATTTTAAGGGGATAAGGTCAGGACGGGTGGAAAGAATTTGACCGAATTTAATAAAGGTGGGGCCAAGCTCTTCAAAGAGAAGTCTGGTGCGTTGGGGCTGGGTTAAGCGTTCAAACCGCGCAGGCTTGGACCTGGAGATCATTTTTAGACCAATCTCAAGATATTGGTCAATATTCAGGGCCTCAATAATATTACCGAATCCATATTTGAACAGGATGGTTAATATCTGACGGTAGCGGTTGATGTTCCGGTATGTACGGCCTATAACATCAAAGTCTCTAAGGCTTAGCATAAAAAATAAAGTTTCCGATCAGAAAAATTGGGTTTCGTTATGTATATCTTATTGCAAGGTATATACGCATTCAGCCGCATCAAGATTGTTGACCCCATGGTCCTCATAGGACCAGTCTGACCAGACAGCGTCAATGATTTTTTCAAACAGGGGATAAACAAGTTCCTGGGCCTTTTTCCCATAGAGCAGATCCAGATGACTGGCTCCTTCAATAACAAAATCAATCACCTGGCTTTGCTCCGGCAAAATCTCTACTTTTTTTAAATCCTCAACCTGCTCAAGCCGGTAAATTTTTTTATATTTATGAGGATAGAACTGACTATAGCGTATATTTTCAAGCGGAGCAAGGTAGTCCTTTGCACCCCAGAAATGGAACACCGGGATGTCCTTGGGGAAGAAAGAATAGTGGTGGGTGTAATTCAGGGCAGACGGGTCCATTCGTTTAAAACCATTGCCGTCGTAAACGGCCTTCAGAAATTGAAACCCCAGACCCAGGGGGATGGATTCCATTGCTTGTGCAAGGTAGCGCTCTATAAAATATTTATCCTCTCTGTGATTTTCAGGGGAGATTAAAAAATTCAGCTCGCCGATATTTTTGTTGTATAAGGCCCTGGTGACCGATTTCAAAAAGGGCAATTGGGTGACAAGCCTCGATGCCTCCTGGATCGGTACATGGGATAACTTGAAGATTCTGGACAAATGATTCAGCCAGAGGGCTGAGGGGAAAAATACATGGGAGTGTCTATCCAGACACCTGGGAGATCCCAGGGAAATAACCCCTTTTACGGTTTTCAGGGAGGATTGGGCAACTTTAGGCGGCACCAGAACTTTGTCCAGCTCTCGTTTGTTGCGATCCGGCAGTTTGATTTTATCAAAATCAAGACGCAGGGCCCAGTTTAAGACCATGTTTTCAGATACAAGTCCCCCCATGCTGTGCCCTAAAAGGATGGACGGCTTGCCGGAGCTGCGCTCCGTAATAAAGTTCAGCACCGTGGGCAGATCGTGGTCAATCAGGGTATCCACCGTGTAATGGGGATCAAACCTTCCCGCATTCACCCCCACTCCCCGGGGATCAAACAGGTAGACCCAATTGCCCTTGTCCGCAATGTTTTTGGCAATTGAATATTGGTTGTTCAGATCAAAGCAGCTGGAATTGTTGGCAAATCCGGGAACCAGTATGATAGAAGGGTTGTTGTCCCCTGCTGTCACACCTTCCATGCTTAAGAGTCGCCGAAATTTTATCTCTTTACCTTCTCGGGTAAAATCCTGGTAATAGACAATTTCATAATCCCCCCTGCCGTTGTTCTCTCGTTCATCCACTTCACTTTCAAAATAAGCGGGTTGGCAGGAGGTTTTCAATGCTTCTTTGACAATGTTCCGGTGAAAGGCCTCATTGTATATTGTTTTAAAAAAGACAGGGTCAATCTTCAGCTGGACAATTGCAATTACTTCCAGCTCTCGTTGGGACAGGAGTATCATCTTTTCCGTCAGACGAATATGGTCTTGTTCCAGTTCATGATAGAGGATCGCCTTGATGTCTTCCCTTGGGATAAGGATCCGGGTCACTTTGAAAAAAATATGATAGAGGGTCAGTGCCAGTTTTCCAACGGCATTTTTTTTAATTTCTTCCTGGCTGATGATCAGCTCAGGTGCGACGGGCAGCCCAAGATTGAGCTGGCCTTTATAGATTCGACTATAGGCATCATAACTCGCATTAATCACATGGGTGGGCAGCCCATTCAACGCAAATCGGACGGCAGACTGCCGGATCTGCCGTGCCCTGGCAACAAGTTTCATGGTGGTTGTATTATTTTCCCCTCTGCATCAATGCCTGGGCTTTTACCCGTAAAATATCCTCTTCACTCAAAGGGCCGTCAACCCCTGAAATGGACGCAAGCGTCATGCCGTGTTTGATGCCTAATTTGTATATTTCCTTTACTTTTTCCCACTCGGTATTGCTGCCCTTGGTAAAATCTTCAAACCGCCCTTCAAGTGCAAGGATAATGGTTTCAGCAAGGCCAGCATAGGCCACCCCATGGGGAAGGGCGATGTCTTTCATCTCAATGGCCTCTCCTGGCAATTGGATTTCACCGCCGGTGATGACCAAAACATCCTGGCGTTTGGCGACTTCCTTTTGGGAAAATACCATGGGCCGGGTAATATCGGTGATGACACAGCCGGGTTTTACCCGCATGATATCAATACTCTCCCGGGCCCCGGAACTGGCAATAACCACCACATCCATATCCTCCAGGAAACGATCTGCCCGGGTGGATACCTGGAGTTTTAAGCCGGGTTTCTGTTGTTGAAGGATATCCTGGAGAGACAGCAGTTTGGCCATATTTCGACTGACAATATAGACCTCGTCAAAAGCCGTTGCAAGAAGTCTTGCGCAGATGGCGCCCACATCGCCTGTGGCACCGATCACCATGGCCTTTGCCTTTAAAATTTTGCCGTCTTTGAGTTTGCTTAAGCCCATCTGGCGAACCGCATCTGCGGCAGCCCATAATGCGGTTGAGGCGGTGTAGGAATTACCGGTTGTGATGGGCAATGCGGCATGCTTGCCCACCTCAAGGGACATACCGTGCATGCCCTTGGGCAGCATGGAAATGCCCATGACCTGTGCCCCCAGACGTTTTGCCTTTTCCGCTGCTTTCAGGATTTTTTTGGTGGTAAACTCAGGCGAATGCTTTTCCATTTCATCGCTGGTTTCACCAATGCTGATCAGCCACCCCTCTGCTTCAACACCTGTGGGGGATTTGATTCCTTTTACCCTGGAGTAAACAAAGGGAGGGGAATAGGCCATAAGACGTTCAACGGCATCCATACTTTTGGGGACAATGGATGACAATATGTCAACGGCTTTGACTTTCTTTAAATGGTTTTGCGACAACGGGTGAACCAGGTATGCAAACCGATTGACACGCTTGTTCGGCTCAAAGGGATAAATGATCCTGGGATCCAGCCGTTGCTCGCTGATGATTTCCAAAAGATCTGATTTCATCTCTTTGCCCCTTGAAACCTCAAAGGCAGCCACCATTAAGGCCTCTATTACCACATCTTCCACCACATGCTCGATCAATTGCGGGGTGGTGTCGATAATAACATCCACTCCCAGCTGGGTGAGCAGATCAACACGGTCTGGGTAAGCGGTTGCGGTGATCACTGTTTTGCCTTCCAGTTGATCCCCCATGCACGCATCAATATACCCGTAAAACCCCTGGTGGGGGATCACTATAATATTGGCTCGTTTAATGGCCCGGTTCAACTGAAATGTGTTCAGCGCCTTTATTTGTTTTTTGGGAGATGCCATCTTTCCCAAAGGTACCTGTTTTAAAAACCCCTTTGCATTTTGGGCATAAAATTCCAGCTCTCCCATTGAGTTTAATATTTTGGGAATATTGTTTTCAATGATCGGATCGGCAAACATCAAATTGTCGGTATATTCTGACATGACCTTTGCCAGGGTGGCGTTTACCATACCGGACAAGAACAGCACATTGGCATTGGTAAAATAGTTGTTGCCCTGGGCAAACTGTATGTTTCGAATGCTCCATTCCTGGCTGACCCGGTTCAATGTTTCTCCTGTTGTGACAACGGTGTGAAGCCTGTCGCACAATTCGAGCAATTCTTTTGTTTTTTTATGGGTAACGCCTTTGGTCCCCAGTGCCGGCGGATATTTTATCCCGCTGATGCAGATGACATCCGCCCGCTTGTTCCATTTTAACAAGAGATTCTCGGCCCGGGTCAGATCTTCCCCTGTTCCAAACCGCTGAATGGAAAAGGATTGCCCTTTGAACTCGGTTTCCAGGTGATAATCTTCGCTGGCTGGCCCCAGACTGATATTGATAATCTTTTTCACGTCGCACCTCCTGAACCAGTACCGGTTTTTGCCGGTTGTTCTGCTATTGCTCTGGCTTCAAGGGCCAGGTCCCTGATCTTGAATATGTCTGCATCACTGAAAACCCCATTCACACCGGATATGGCGGCCAGTTTCATGCCGTGTTTTAATCCCATTTTATAAATTTCCCTTACCTTTTCCCATTCAATTTCCCGGCCAACGGTGAAAATTTCAAATTTTCCTTCCAGGGCCAGGACAATGGTCTCGGCAAGGCAGGCATAGACCACTTTTTTCGGCAACCCGATACTTTTCATTTCAGGGTTTCCCGGCAGTTCAATTTCACCGGATTCAATCACCAGCACATCCGGTCGTTTGGCCACATCTTCCGGGGAAAGGTCCAGGGGTCTTGCCACATCCGTAATGACGCAGCCGGGTTTTACCCGGGTGATATCCAAAATTTTTTTACCGGCGCCGGATGTGGCGGTGACAATCACATCCATGTCCGCAAGGTAACGGTCCGGTTTGGTGGTTATTTTTAATGTTACCCCCGGGGTTTCGTCCAGGATGGATTGCTGCAGGGCCAACAGCTTTGCCGTATTTCTCCCGGCCAAGATGACTTCATCAAAGGCCTTTGCCATCAGCCGGCAGCACACAGAACCGATGGCGCCGGAAGCGCCCAGCACCATTGTCTTTGCGGCTATTTTTTTTCCCGGCTCGATTTGGATAAGTCCCATGCGGCGGACCGCATCGGCCCCTGCCCACAAGGCGCCCGAGGCAGAGTAGCTGTTGCCGGTTGTAATGGGAATTTCTGCTTTTTTTGCAACGGTGACACCGGCATCGCCCACCACCTTTGTAAAGGCCCCAAGGCCCATGATCTGTGCCCCCATCCGCTTGGCCATCCGGGCTGCCTGCAGCAATCGTTTGTAGGTAAATTCAGGGGTATGTGCCATCATCTGTTTAGGGGTTCCCCCGACGGTAATCAGCCATCCTTCCGCTTCTGCACCGGTGGGAGACTTTACACCGGTGATTTTTGAATAGACCCAGGGAGGCGCATAGGCGATTACTTTTTCAACGGCATCAAGGAAGACAGGGGGGGTAAACCCGCTGATAAAATCAACGGCTTTGTCTTTTTTTAAAAATTCCTGGGATAAGGGGTGGATCACAAAGGCAAACCGGTTAACCCGTTTTTCCTGACCCGAAGGATAGACCATTCGAGGATCCATTTTCTGCAGGCTGATGATTTCCAGCAGATCATCCGGGTGGACCATGTCTGATTTTTTTTCCAGGGCTGCCAGAATCAATGCCTCAATTACATTGGGCGGCACCACCCGTTCTAAAATTTTGGGGGTTGTATCAATAATGACATCCACTCCCCTGGCCTTTAAAAAATCAACCCGGTCATCATAGGCCGTGGAGGTGATAATGGTTTTTCCGCCCAACTCTTCAATGGAGGTGTCCTTAAGAAATTCATAAAAATTGTGATGGGGCACCACAATGATGGTGGCTTTTTGCATGGCCTTGCTCAAGACATAGTTATTCCATTTTTTCAACGGTACCACAGAGGAGGCCAAGCGCTTCCCCGGAATCCATTCAAGTATCTCATGGGTGCCTTTGGCGTATCGTTCCAACCCTTTAACCGAATGGATCAGCTTTGAAATATTGTTTTCGATGAGCGGATCGGCAAAGGTTAAATTATCGGTATACTCCGCCATTACCCGGGCGATATTATAACTGGTCATGCCGGATAAAAATAACACCTTGGCATTCTTGAAATAATCACCGAATTTGTGATCCACAAACCGCAATGACCATTCAAAGGAAACATCTCTCAATGCGCTGCCCGTGGTGACCGGTGTTTGAATCCGTTGTCCAAGGGCAGCAATTTGATCATCATGTTTTCGGGCCAGATACCCGGATGCAGTGGCAGGGGGAAATTTTATGCCACCAATACCGATGGCATCCGCCTGTTTGTCATACTCCAGCAGTTTTTCGGCGGCGCGTTCATGGCTGCCGTCGGTTCCGATTCGGCGAACCATAAATTGCTGCCCTAAAAATTCAGTTTCAAATTCATAATCATCCTTACTGGCTCCCAGGCTGACACTAATAACTTGCTTCACATTTTCCTCCCCTTGTGTTGAAACGTGGTGTTGAAACTGTTGGGTTGAAACCTTTTGGCAATCATATGGCCTTTTTATTGTCTTGTATGGCATTGGCCGGGCACAGGTTTATCACTTCTGTCATAAGCTTGTGTTCTGTTGCATTTTTGGGCTGTTGTTTAACGTATTCAACCCCTTCATCATGGTTGGTTTCAAAAATATCGGGGGCAATTTCAACGCACAAAGAACAATTGATACAATTCCTATCAACGTAAAACCTGCCCTCAACATTTTGCGGTATTTTTTTTCCCATGTGATCCTTTTCTCTTCATCTAGTCCGAAAGATCTCTCATGATCTGTTTTACATCGTTTAAAAGAGTTCCCTCCACCTGGTAATGCCGGTGGGTATGGCAGAATGCCTTTCCAGCAGCAGCTTTTTTCCGGCATTTTTTTCCTGCCTTTGTGAAGGCTTGGCACTGGTCGGGTTCCATATCTTCACTCGTTGGTTCGCCCGCCTTATTTGGGATCTGGTTTTGTGTCTGGTCTTGGATCGTGGTTTCTTTTTTTGATTCTCGTTCAGCAAACCTGTCATGAAGAATCAGGGGGCCTTCATTTATTTTTCCCGATTGAACAATATCAATCAAATAATTGAATTCCTCTTCAAACCCATTCAAAAGGGTATCCGGATCCGGCATCAATCCTTTATCAGAGGCAATGCCGATGGTAACCTTGCCATTATAACTCAAGATACTTATTCCCAATCCCACTGTGCCGGAACGGGGTACCCAGAACATGATATTGGAAATCTCTTTTCCGGCAAAATAGAGCGGCTTTTTGGGTCCGGGAACGTTGGTCAGAACACCTGAGGCTTTGTTTCCGAAAAACTGGGCTGCTTTCTGGGCCGCGGCTGCGGGTAAAAATCCAATGGCGGAAAGCAGTCCGAAATTAACATAGGGGTCTGCAGATACTTTGAGTTTGTCCATTCTGCGTTTGACCTCTTTGAGCCTTAGGATCGGGTCTTCCAGGTAAACAGGCAATTTTAAGAAGACAAGGGAAAATTTATTCCCCAGTTCAAATTCAGTTCCGGGTTTTCGAACGTTAACCGGAACCGTTACCTGGAGGTCAAGCTCATTGATCGGCGTGTTTCGGGTTTTCAGGTATCTGCGCATGGAGCCTGTGACCGTGGCGATCAGGATATCGTTTAAGGTTGCGGAACTGATGGCTTTCCCCAGTTTTTTGATTCTGTCCAGATCGATGGGATCCGTCCAGGTCACCTGTTTGGCAACCGCAAGTTTGCCTTTAAAGGCTGTGTTGGGATCTGAATTCATGATCGTATGTTTTGAAAGGACCCCGGCCACATCCGTGGGGAGATTTGCGGCCGCTTTAAACAGGAATTTCAGCCCGGCAGGATTCTCCGCGTTTTTTTCAATTTCCTTTAGTACTCGCCTGCTAATTTTCTGACCTTTTTGAATGGCATCTTTTGCCGTGGATATCATGGCATTAAATGAAAAATCAGGCGCCTTGGGACGTCTGCGTTGTTTTTGGGCACTAGGCGGTTTGGGCCAGGGGGCATCGGGAATCGTGTCCGCCGTGGAATGAAGCACATGCATCAATGCGATCCCATCGGCGATGCAGTGATGGAGCCTGAAAAACAGGGCACATCCGGTTTTGTAGTTTTCTATCAAATGGATATCCCAAAGGGGTTTGCTGGCATCAAGGGCCTGGGTCATGAGATTTGAAATCATGGCGGACAGCGCTGTTTTGTCCCCGGGAGCCGGCAGTGCAACCCGATGCAGGTGGGAGGCAAGGTCATAGTGTCGGTCATCCACCCATTTGGGCAGACCAATACCGGTTTTGGGCCGGACTACCCGCTGTCTGAACCGGGGGAAAGATGCCAGTCGCGCTTCAACCGTTGCGTATAATCGATTGTAATCCAGAGGTTCCGCAAACTCCCAAAATCCTGTGATCACCATGAGATTAACAGGCTCGTCCATACATAACCAGAAATTGTCTGCTTGGGTCATTGTTTCTGACATTTTGTCCTCCTGGATACAAATTTTTCTAAAACCGGATTTTATACAATTTATCGAACAAAATTTAAATAACCCTCCCAGGATTAAAAAGCAACCCTTTCTGATCCAAGCGGATAAAAAAAATTTTTATTTTTTTTAAAAATGATGAAAATCCATATCTAATAGGCATTTAAAGTGGTTTTTCGTGTGGTGTTTGTAGATTTTTTTTAAAAAAAAGAAAAACAACCTTGACATTTATGACGCACTGCATCATATTATCCCCATGACACAACGCGTTAATTATTAGTTACTTTTTTTAAATATAACTTTATGGGAGATCCAAAAGATGACAACAATAAAAACAATAAAAACAAGTCAAAAAGAATCCAAATTTTACATTACGAAAACCATTAATGAAGCAAAAGAAAAAATTGAGAACAAAGTCAAAACTTACAATGAAAAGTATGTAAAAAAACAAATTGAAAATGGCCGTGAGTTTATCACAGAGCTTAAAGCAGACCCTGTTAAAAGAATCGATGACCTCATTGATGACAGCAGGGAGGCCATTGAAAAAGTAAGGGTGGACCGTATGAAAACCATACAGAAACGAGTGGATACAACCAAAAAAGATGTCCGTAAAAAAATTGAACGGATCACCAAAGAAACCCGGACGCTATATAAAGGGATTGGAAATGACGCAAAATTGATCGTTGAGGATATTGTTGCCCTGGGAAAAAAGAATCTGGACAAAATGCCCATGAAGAAAACCATTGAAAAGAAAATCTCCCATGGTATCGATGCCATCCCCTCAAAACTGAATATTCCCTCAAAAGAGGAAATCGATAATCTGGTAGCGGGTATTGACGGTGTGAACAAAAAAGTGGATGCCCTTAACAAAGAATATGCAGAGGCATAAATACCCATCACGGGTTTAAAAAAATAATGATGCACAATGATCAGGAGAAAAAAATGTTAAATTTAAAAAAATATGCAAACGGAAGATTTTTTGATACAGCTGCTAAAAAATACATCAAGCCGGAAAAGCTGGCTGAAATGATTAAAAAGGGTGAAAAGATTCACGTCACCTTGACCAGAACAGGAAAAGATATCACAGACGCCGTGATTGCACAGTTTTCTAAAAAAGAAGAGAAGAAAAAAGAAAACAAGAAAAAAGAGATCCCCTTTCTGAAAACCGACAAATTGGTAAAATGGCTGGGAGAGATGATTGATTCAAAAATCGAAAAAGTGATGGAAGTTATAAAATTGCCCACCCGGGAACAGGTTGCCAGCCTGGATGAAAATATCAAAGCATTAAACGAGAAAATTGACGCATTAAAAGTGTCCCAGGAAAAAGCCACAAAAAAACGAGCAGCGGCTCCGAAAAAAACCACGGCCGTCCCGAAAACAAGTGCTTCAAAAGAAACAGCCCCCGAGGATAAAAACCCGGCGACTGACACAAAAGACACTGAAAACAAACCTGACACAAAAACAGTCTAAGGGGCATCATTGATACTGCATCTTGACAAAGTCTGCCAGACTATAGGAAACATAGTCTGGCAGACAATTAAAATAGATCCCTTTGGAGGATGACATGCACCGTATCAAAAAATATGCAAACCGAAAGCTTTATGACACAACAGATAAAAAATATATCTCCAGAACACGTCTTTCAGAACTGATCAAGCAGGGCGAGGACATCATTATCATTGATAATGAAACCGGAGAAGATCTGACTGCATCAATCGTGTCAAACCTCATTGCCACAACAAGGGGTAAAGCCGGCGGTACGGTGTCCTCGGGTGTTCTGATCCAATTATTTCGAAAAGGTGGAAATGCCCTTACAGATTATGCCAAACGATATGTTTCCTTTTGGCAAAGATCCTTTACCATGGCTGAAGATGAAATTGATGATATGGTAAAGAAACTTGTAAAAAGTAAGGAAATATCAACATCAGAGGGTACCCGTTTAAAAAGAGAGATCATGGGGTTTACAACTTCTTTAAAGGAATGGATTTCAGATGCCATTGACAAACGGTTGAAGGAAGTTTTGGCTGTCACAAATCTTGTTACAAAAGATCAGGTTTCAGAATTAAATTCCCGTATCCAAACGCTGGAAAAAAAACTGGAAAAGTTTGAAGCGGTCCAGGAAAAAGAGAAAAAGGGAACAGCCAAAGAATAGCAGAAGCGATCTTTTCAAATGTCATAATATTATACACTATTTTAAGGGGTTAGAAAATATATGGGCAATGATATCACTCGAACGGATTCTT
>CAYWNB010000029.1:13523-25485 GCA_964459195.1 uncultured Desulfobacula sp. | reverse complement strand
TTGTCCGGGGCGAAAATAAATTTTCTGACCAAAGATTCAATATCCAGGGAAGATTCAGTATTATCAATTTCATCTCCATCTTCCAGTATATCATCGGACCCGCCCGGTGATATATCTATATATTTTTGGCCTATTATACCGGCTGTTTTTACCGAGACAATACTATCATCGGATAATTCCATGTCCCCATTGATACGAAAGACAACTTTTGCCACAAGCCGCTCCTTGTCTATGCAGATGCTTGAAACAGTACCAATTTCCACCCCGGCGATTTCCACCCGTGCCCCCTGTTTGAGACCTGTGGCAGAAGCAAAATAACCATGGAGCAGATACTGATTTTTAGGAAAAAAACTGACTTCGCCAATGGCCAGGATCAAGTATCCCATGGTGATAACGCCTATAATAACAAATAGGCCCACATAAATTTCTATTTTTCGTCTGTTCATAATTATCCTCTTGCTGATATATAGCGATCCTTAGGTGTCGGTTGGACACAATTGTTCATCGCCACGGATAAACGCATTTACGGTGTCGCTGCGTGAGTGTAAAATGTCATCTTTTGTGCCCTCAAAAATAATTTTGCCCTCATCAAGCAGGGCAATGTGCTGGGCAAGATCAAAAATCTCTGGAATATCGTGGCTGACAATAACAGCTGTAAATCCGAATTGCTCCTGGTATTCTTTAATCATGGTGTGAACCTTTTTTTTTCTCACAGGATCAAGCCCCGTGGTCGGTTCATCAAATAACACCACCTTGGGATCTGTGACAAGGGCCCGTGCAAGGGCCACCCTTTTTCGCATTCCCCCGGAAAGCTCGGAAGGAAATTTTTTCCCAATGGGACCCAGACCCAATTGGACCATTCTTGTATTTACCTTTTCTTCAATGATGAATCGTGTATCCCGGGATGTCTCTGTAAGGGGCAAGGCGATATTTTCAAAAACATTCAAAAAATCAAATAACGCATTTTCCTGGAACATGTAACTGAGTTCTTTTTTAAAAAAAAGGCGTCCCTTTTTGGGCAGCGTGTGAAGGGATTTCCCATCAATCAGCAATTCTCCTGAATCTTGATGAACAAGGCCGATAATATGCTTGAGCAGAACCGATTTCCCCGTTCCGCTCTTGCCAATCACCACCATGATATCGCCTTTATAGATGGAAAGATTAACGCCTTTGAGCACCTCGTTTGCACCAAAATTTTTTTTTATGTCGACAAATTGAATCAAGGGTAGAGTCATTTTTTTAAACCAGAAAATAGGTAATAATATAATCAACAATCAGTATAAAAACACAGGACTGGACCACAGAATTGGTGGTTGCCATGGAGACCCCTTTGGCGCCATGGCCCCCCCTGGTGCTCAAATGGGTGTAATATCCACGATAGCAGCAAATAGTGGTCACTACAATTGCAAATACAAATGACTTTAGGAAACCACCGGCAATATCAACCATTTCAACGCTTTGGATTACTTTGTCCATGTAAATTGCCGGGTTTATTCCCAGCAATAAAGATCCTGTCAGATATCCGCCAAAAATACCCATCACATCAAAGATAGCGGTTAACAAGGGAAAACTAATAAGCGCTGCCATGATCCGTGGCGAAAATAAAAAACGGATGGGGTCTATCTGCATGGTCCTCAGGGCATCAATTTGCTCTGATATCCGCATGACACCGATTTCAGCAGCCATGGCAGACCCTGCTCTTGCTGTAATCATAATTGCCGAGAGAACAGGACCTAACTCTCTTATAATTGTCAGGGATACGGCAGACCCCAAAGCAGCCTCGGAACCAAATTTTACAAGGGAATAATACCCCTGAAGTCCTAAGACCATGCCCGTAAAAGTTCCGGTCAAGATAATGACAAACAAAGATTTTGCACCGACAAACCACATCTGGTCAATGATTTTGTCCGCTTGTATTGGCCTCACAAAAATACGGGTCACTCCTGAAATGAAAAAGAGGACAATTCGACCAATGGATTCGACAACCTGCAGGGTTGCCCCCCCCAATTTTTCAATATATTTCATCTCCATACACCGCCTTATATAAGGTTTGTTTATAAAATACAAGAGACCCACAACCATCAAGGGGTGTGAAATTATAAATAAGTGTAAATGCCAATTGACACGTGGACAAAAAAATAATACGTATAGATAAATTTGCACTTATATATAAAAATTCTCTATTTCAAATAGGATATTGAAAAAAATATGGCCCAAAAAATAACATTGAGTATCCCGGACATGCTCCATGAACGACTCAAGGAATGGAAAAATTCATTCAACTTTTCCAAAATGTTTCAAGAAGCTGTAACCGATGCTATTCAAAAGAAAGAGGAATTTCAAAAACGGTTTTCAGAAGAGTTTGATATGTCGGATATCATCAAACGACTTCAACAAGAAAAACGCATCTGGGAAAAGCAATTTTATAAATCGGGGAAAAATGAGGGAATAAAATGGGCACGATCTGCCCATTATGAAAATCTTTTATACGTAATCAACTTTGACGACACGTATAAATTGACCAATGACCCTAAATTTAAAATTTATTTTGAAGAGGTCCACACCCAAAATGAACTGGGGAGATATGCCAATGACACTGCAATCGATCACGAGTTGATGTTTATGGACGGATGGTTTTACGGTGTGAATGAGTTTTGGGCCCAGATAAAGGAAAAAATTTAAGATGAACAATGAAACAAAAAAAGGGTTGGGGATTCTTGGTATTGATGTGGGGTCTGTATCCGTCAGTATTGCTGCCCTGGACGACAAAGGAAAGATTTTCCATCAAGCATCCGCCTATCACCACGGAGATGTAAAGCCCTGTCTTTCCAGCCTTTTAAAAAACGATGCCCTTAAAAATATCGGATATATATCCAAAACCGCGTCAAGTCCTTCCACTATTTTCTCCCATAGTGTTTTTGATGAGCAGGTTTCAATGATCCGAACCGCCGGTCACCTCCATGGGAATTCATTTGCAGGGATCTTACAGATTGGCGGCGAAAAATTTTCCCTAAGCCTTTTTGATGAATTGGGCAATTACATCGGTGCAAAACATAACACCTCCTGCGCTGCGGGCACGGGTAGTTTTTTAGACCAACAGGCCGGGCGTCTCGACCTTTCAAGTTCCGAACAGATCAGCGAACACGCCTTATCAAACACCAAGGATCGCCCGGATATTGCCACCCGCTGTGCGGTTTTTGCAAAAACAGATCTCATCCATGCCCAGCAGGAAGGGTATGATATTGCTCAAATTTGTGACGGTCTTTGTTTTGGTCTTGCAAAAAATATCGCCAACACCCTGTTCAAGCGAAAGAACCTGTTCAAACAAAATGGCCTTAATTCAAAGGACTTTGGTTCAAAGGTTCTTTTTTGCGGAGGGGTGGCCAAAAATATTTGTGTAAAAAATCACCTGGAATCCATCCTGGGAATCACCTTCTTTCTGGATAATACCGCCCAGTTCTATGGGGCTGTCGGGGCTGCCTTGTGTCTCAAGGATCAATTAAACCAAGGTCTTCATGAACCCAAAATCTTGAATGATCTGGATGACTATTTTATAGAAACCGCCAAAAAAGAGAGTTACCGGTATCCAAAGTTGGCATTAACCCTATCGGATTATCCAGATTTTACCTATTTTAAATCCTTTGTATTTGAAGGGGTGGAAATAGATATTTACCAAGATCCAAATGCCTCGCCCATTGCCCAGGGATTCCTGGGACTGGATGTAGGATCCACCAGCACCAAAGCCATTTTAATTGATGAAAAAGGCCACCCCATTGTTGGATTTTATACAAGCACAGCATCAAGACCCGTTCTGGCAGTTCAAAAGCTTTTTAAAGCCTGTGACTCTTTTTTAAGCGAGTACCACCTGGATATGGACATTAGAGGCTGTGGCACCACGGGGTCCGGCAGGCGAATCAGCGGCAAAATTATTGGGGCGGATATTGAGCCCGATGAAATTACGGCCCATGCAACGGCTGCCGTAAACCTGAACAAAAACGTGGATACCATTATTGAGATTGGCGGACAGGATGCAAAATTTACCCTCCTTAAAAATGGAATGGTCACCTCATCTGTCATGAACTCCGTCTGCGCAGCAGGAACCGGCTCTTTCATAGAAGAGCAGGCAAGCAAGCTGGATTGTCCCCTGACAGATTATTCCGCAAGAACACAAGGCGTCACCTCTCCTGTTTCAAGCGACCGATGTACGGTCTTTATGGAACGTGATATCAATCATTTTTTTGCCGAAGGATATGAAAAAAATGAAATTCTTGCCTCTGTGCTCCACTCCGTGCGGGATAACTACCTGACAAAGGTGGCCAATATCGGAAAAATCGGCAACACCATTCTTTTCCAGGGGGCGACTGCCAGAAATAAGTCCCTGGTTGCCGCATTTGAACAAAAGCTCAACAAGCCCATCCACGTATCCAGATACTGTCACCTCACAGGCGCTCTTGGCGTTGCGCTTTTGGTTAGAGAACAAAAAATGGCCCAGAAACCGGCCCAGACAAATTTCAGGGGATTTCATCTGTGGAAAAAGCAAATTCCTGTTCGCCAGGAGACCTGCCGTTTGTGCACCAACCATTGCAAATTAACCATTGCCGAAATTGACGGAGCCCCCCAGGCCTATGGATTTTTATGCGGAAGGGATTATGAAACCCAGAAAATGGTGGTCCAGAACCGCTATGATCTACTGGCCCTGCGAAAGCAGCAAGCTCACATCAAATGCGATACACCGGTAACACATGGTTTTACCATTGGCATTCCCGCGGCCCTTCATCTATTTGAAGACGTGGAATTCTGGCAGCACTTTTTTTCCAATCTGGGAATACGAACCATCACCAGCAAGGGATTGAAAAATCCGGTCCAACTGGGAAAAACCGTTGCAAATGCCGAGTTCTGCGCCCCGGTTATCTCTTTACACGGACATGTGTCCCATTTGATGGAACGAGCCGATTTTGTATTTCTTCCCTTTTATTTTGAGGACAAACCAACGCAAAAACAATTTCGACGGCAACATTGTTATTATACCCAGTTTTCCCCTTCCATCATCTCGTGTTTACAGCCTTTGGATCAAAAAAGGCTGATATCGCCCATTATTCAATATTTATACACCAGTTTCCATACCAAAATGCAGCTGTATAAATCCTTAAAAGCCCTGTCCAGGAAACTGTCATTTTCTTTTTTTGATATTGTGATGGCCCATGACAAGGCCATTGAATTTAAACAGCAATATACAAAAAAATTAAAGGAAATATACCAGGAACAAACCAAAGATTCCCCGGGCATCAAAGCCGTCTTTCTGGGACGACCCTATACCATTTTGTCAGCGTCCATGAACAATAATATCCCGGGAATTTTTGCAAACCTCGGGGTAAAAACATTTTTCCAGGACATGCTGGATACCAAAAATCAAGATTTTTCACTGATCCGACCGTTGCTCAAAGAGGTTCACTGGAAACATGCAGCCAATATTCTTGAATCAGCCTATATTGCCGCCACCACCAAAGATCTCTATCCTGTCTATATTTCTTCCTTCAAATGTTCCCCGGATTCTTTTGCGGTTGATTATTTTAAAGAAATAATGGAGCAGTTTAACAAACCTTATTTGGTGCTTGAACTTGATGAACATGATTCAAGCGTGGGATATGAAACAAGAATAGAAGCAGCTGTCCGTGCATTTACCAATCATTATGAACAAGGGGAAAAAACCATTCCCTCAACGACCCACTCCTTTGAGCCATCCTATGCCGACTCCCTGGAACAAAAAACCATTATTTTCCCCAACTGGGACCCCTTTACAGGCAAATTGCTCGTGGCAACATTGCGAAATGAAGGGGTTGACGCCCTGCTGATGGAAGAAACCCAAACAACCCTCAAGCAGAGCATTTTGACCAACACAGGACAATGCATTCCCCTCAATGCCATTGGGGCAGGGTTTATCCATACGGTCAAAAAACACGGCATCGACCCTTCCAAAGCGGTTCTCTGGCTCAATCACTCGGAAATAGCCTGTAATATAAAAATGTACCCCTACCATATCAATAAAATTTTTCAACGAGAACAAAATGGGTTTGACCAGGCACAAATTTATCAAGGAGCGCTGTCCTTGTTCGATATTTCCTTTAAAGCATCCACCAATGCCTATTATGCCTATATGTTTGGCGGGCTCCTGAGAAGTATTGGCTGTAAGCTGCGCCCCTATGAAATCGACAAGGGAGAAACAGATCAGGTCCTTGCCAGGGCCTTATCCATCATAGGCGCTGCCTTTCTCACCGGAGGATCCAAGGAAAAAGCCCTACAGGAAACCATCTCCATGGTGAAAAAAATTAAAGTCAAACGAGAGAAGAACCGTCCCAAGGTGGCCATATTTGGGGATCTTTATGTCAGGGATAATGATACCATGAACCAGGATCTGGTTCATTTTATAGAGGAAAATGGCGGGGAGGTTGTCACCACACCCTATTATAAATATATCAAAATCATTGCCAGTTCCTATTTTAAAAAATGGTTTAAGGAGGGCAAATACATGAGTCTGATTTCAAACAAAGCCCTGCTCACCGCCATGCAGACAATGGAGAAAAAATATTACAAATATTTTGAAACCATACTGGAGGAATCCGATCTTGTTGTGACCGATTCCTATGAAAATCTTCTGGGGCAATATGGCATCTTGCCTGAGCACACCGGCGAATCCATGGACAATATCCTGAAAATTCACCACATCATCAACGAACACCCGGATTTAAGACTCCTGGTCCAGACCAATCCGGCATTCTGCTGTGCAGGGCTTGTGACCGAAGCCATGGCCGCCAAGATAGAGGCGAAAACAAAGGTGCCCATTGTCAGCATCACCTATGATGTGTCAGGCGGGAATAAAAACAAGGTGATCATTCCCTTTCTCAAATCCCAACGAAAAGCCGCCTATTCCCACAACATGAAGGTTTCGGTCTGACGTTTGCCAGGAAAGTAGGGTTTGATGTCCGGATATTTGCGCAAGAATTCATTTTGGAATTCAATGCGCTGGACATTGAACCTATTGTGGGAGTCAACCGCCCTGCGGTACCGCAGATAATATTCATCGTAATTTTTTAAATGCTCTTTGCTTTTAGCCTCTGTGATATTATAAAAATTGGTATAGAAATAGGTGAGCAGGGCTTCAAAATTTTCCAGATATGCCTGAAGACTTTTATAATTCACCACAACATTTCGATTGGTGTAAAACGATTGAATCTGATACACCCAATTGAGATCTTTTTTAACAAAATAGACTTTATAATCTGATGTAAACTTGACAAGCCTGGCGATGGATGCCTGATTTTTATCCACCTTTGAAAGTTAAAATATGGGTGTCAATGCCATCAGAGGATATGGTAAGCGCACCATTGATATCTGTCCTGAATACCGTATATCCCCTTTTCTGGTATCTTTCCAGGACATCCGGGTGTGGAAACCCATAGGGGTTACCCGCGCCGCAGGATATTATTACACTTTCAGGCTTTACTTTATCAAGAAAAATTTTACTGCTGGAGGTTAAACTGCCATGGTGGGGTGAAAGAAGAAGGCTGGATTTAAGCGTCATCCCCTTTTTCCTGGCAAGTATAAGTTCCCTCTCACGTTGAATATCTCCCGGAAAAAGCAGGGTAACTCGATTAAACCGGACCTGAAAAACCAATGAATTGTTGTTCAGGTTCTGGTGGGACGGCTCGGCAAGATCTGTGAAAAACACGAAAAGGGTCCTGTCAAAATCAAGCATGGCATCGCCTTGGGCGGGATGCCAGATCCGAATTTTTTTGTCATGGCACAGGGCCATTAACTCCCCATAGGTTCTTATTGATCGGGTATCCTGATTTTTTATCAGCAGGTTAACCTTAAAATTTTCCAAAATATACAATAGGCCGTTCATGTGATCAGATTCCGGATGGGTCAAAATAACGGCATCCAGGCAAAGAATTTTTTGGGACCACAAAAACGGTCCCACCACATAGCGTCCAATATCAAAACTGGACCTGCTTGAAAAGCCACCGCCATCCACCAAAATTTTTTTTCCCTCAATGGTCTGAATCAAGGCAGAGTTCCCCTGCCCCACATCCAGAATGGTAATCGTCATTTTTTGAGGAAAAATGCGTGTTTTAAGCCCGGTTCCAAAACAAAAAGAACCCGCCAGGACGGCTATGGACATGAACACAAAACCTATTTTTCTTTGACGAGAAATAATCAAGCAGATGGCCACAAGAAAAAGATAGAGGATCACCACCTCAACCCCATCAATGCCGACAATCCTGGACCAAGAAAATTTAAAATGGGTTAAAAACTCAATATACGTAATGCAAAAAAAAAGAATGCTCTGGCAAACAATGACCAGGGCTTCGGCCAGGCCGGGAAAGATCGGAAGAAATAAAAACGCCAGAAGTCCCAGGGGCAGACATACAAAGCCCATGAGTGGCACCAACAAAAAATTAGACACTAGCTGCACAAATGAAACCAAATTAAAATAATGGGCAATCAAGGGAAAAGTGCCCAATCCTGCAAAAAAGGTTACCAGAACTGGCATTATGATAAGTGACATAATACCGGCCCTGGGGGTCCACCCCCGAATTTTCATGAGTGAAAATCCGATGATAATGGAAAGTAATGCACCAAAGGATAATTGAAAGGATATGGAAAAAAGGGCAAAATAGTCAATGAGGAGAATAACAACCGCTGCCAGGGCCAGGGTATTCAATGGATTATTTTCCCGTTCACTCAAAAAAGATAGCATAAAGATAGAGGTCATGATAAAGGCCCGCTGGGTGGAGGGAGAAAATCCTGAAAAAACCCCATACAAAAACAGGGGGATCAAGGTCAGAATCCCCGCTGTTTTTTTGGCAACCCCCGTCATTAAAAGCAAGGGGAACCAGGCAAGCAGCGTGTAAAAAATAAGATAAAATCCCATGGCGACAATGGAAAGATGAAGTCCGGAAATAGCAAGAAGATGTGAAGTTCCCGCCTTTGAAAACAAATCTTTCAGTTCTAAGGAAATGGCTTCTTTTTTACCGGTAACCAGGGCCACCAGAATAGCACCGGCTCGTTTATCTTCCATTTTGTCCATGGTAAAATAAAAAAACCGATTTCGAAGCTGTTCAAGACCCCGCATTATTTTGATGCGAACATCCATTGGATGGGGTATCACCCGGATCTTACCAGCGTTAGCATATGCCGATCCAGACACCCCGACAAATTTCATTTGTCGTTCATAATCAAATCCATTGGGGTTTGCAAAATTTCTAATGGGTTTGATGGCACTTGTAAATTGGACAACATCTCCATATTGAAAGTTTCCCTTTTTTTTGTCATAGATATTAAGCAGTATCAGCCCCTGAACTCGAACAGGTATCATCCCTTCTCTTTCAACAAGATGACAAAAAAGGATAACCCTTTGTTTAAGGAAATAATCCTTTGAAAATGAAACAATTTCTCCGGTAATGATATATTTGGATGAATCTGCAAACTGTGAAATAGCATCCGAAGACACACCTGGGTTTAAAACCCTTGTAATTGAAAAAAACCCCCAGACCAGGGCGATAAAACTTAAGCCCTTTACAAATGAGGTTAATTTAGGAGAAAAAAAAGAAAATAGGATGAGAAAACCTAAGGATCCTGAAGCAAAAATGCCCCAGAATAAATCAGGGAAAAAATTCCCGACCAGGATTCCGGTTATCAATGATAAACACACAGGAATCAAAGGAGGTAAACTGAGAAATATTCTTTTTTTCACATATTCACACCTGCTATCATTTTTTAACAAAGGGCTGGTTATTTAATACGCTGGTTATTTAATTCTTTGGATATCAGCCCCCAGGGATGAGAATTTTTTTTCTATGCCTTCATAGCCCCTGTCCATGTGGTAGATCCTGGAAATCAAGGTGGTGCCCTGGGCAATCAGCCCGGCGATTACCAGAGAGGCACTGGCCCTAAGATCTGATGCCATCACCGGAGCCGCCTGGAGCCTTTCCACGCCCCGGACCATGGCATAATTTCCATTGGTGATGGAAATGTCGGCTCCCATGCGCAACAGTTCATTGGCATGAATAAACCGATTTTCAAAAATAGCTTCATGGATCATGCTGTTTCCCTGGGCAATGGTCATCATGGCCATGAACTGCGCCTGCATATCCGTTGGAAAACCCGGGTATGGCTGGGTTTTTATATCAATACTTTTGATAACATCACTTCCCTGCACCCGGATCTGATTTTCATGAATATCAAGGGTTGCACCGGTTGCCTTGAGTTTGTTGATAACCCCGCCCAGATGATCCGGGATACAGCCCTTTATCAACACATCACCACGGGTTGCGGCAACCGCCACCATAAATGTTCCGGCCTCGATCCGGTCCGGAATAACAGTGACCTTGGCTGGATGGAGCTTTTCCACGCCTTCAATGGAAATAATAGCCGTTCCGGCCCCTGAAATTTTTGCCCCCATCTGAATCAGGGCATTTGCAAGACAGACAATTTCAGGTTCCCTGGCGGCATTTCGTAATACCGAGGGCCCCTTTGCAAGAACAGCGGCCATCATTAAATTTTCGGTGCCGGTAACCGTGGGAATATCAAAATAGATTTCATTGCCAATCAGATGGTCAGCTTTTGCTTCTATATATCCATGGTCCATGCTAATTTTAGCCCCCAGGGCTTCAAGCCCTGAAAGATGCATATTAACGGGACGTGCACCAATGGCACATCCACCAGGCATGGAAACTTTTGCATGGCCGAATCTGGCAACCAAAGGTCCTAGAACAAGAATGGAGGCCCGCATTTTCCGCACAAGCTCATATTCGGCTTCAATTTTATTGATACCAGACCCGTCCACGGTTAAGATGTTGTTCTCAAAAGTGCAGCCTGCCCCCAAATCTTCAAGCAGCATCTGGATGCTGGTAATATCCATGAGTTTGGGAACATTTGTAAATGTTGAGATGCCATCGACCAGTATACTGGAAGCAATCAGCGGTAGTGCCGCATTTTTCGCACCACTGATGGTCACTTCGCCGGTTAGCCTTCTACCGCCATTTATCTGAATTTTATCCATAGATGAGCGTTGCTTTTTAAGGATTAAAAAAGAAGGATCTTGCTGAAAATGCCAAAACCCTTTTTGTTCCGAAATCAAAACGAACCCAACCATTGAGTTCATTAAATTTTTACGCTGTTTTGCTAAAAAACTCAAGAATTAATTATGGAGAGAGCCCATTTTTAAGCCCGAAGAAGAGATAAAAATACTGGTGTTAGTCGAACAGACCTGTTAAGGTTTTCTATTGACGATATCAATCACTATCAATAGAAGGGGATCTCCCCACTAAAATTGAAGGAGCAATCCAATGAAAAAGAAACATATCTGGCGAGTGTTGACCCTTTTTTTTATTTTCGGCCTTGCCTTTCAGGTTCAGGCAAAAGACTGTTACGAGCTATCAAAAGGTCAAACCCTATACGTACCGGCCTATTCCCATATTTACATCGGCAACAGGGCCAATCTCTATCAACTCACCGTCACCCTGAGTCTTCGGAACATTGATCCCCAAACCCCCATCACCCTCACTGCCGTCGATTATTATGGATCCAAAGGGAAATTGATTAAACACTACCTGGACAGCCCCCTGGTCCTCCCTCCCTTAAATTCCACCCGCTACATCATCTTATCAAAGGACAAGGAAGGCGGATCCGGAGCAAATTTTATCGTAGAATGGTCATCAAAAGGACAGGCAAACCCACCCATTGTCGAGTCGATAATGATCGGAACTCAGTCCCAGCAAGGGATCTCTTTTACCTCCAGGGGACAGGTAATTGTCCAGACAACCCCCTAGATAGATGGTCTTTCACTATAGGAAAGGGGAGAAATGAGATGAGCTACCCCATTATTATTTTCTAAATATCAACTTTTAAATATCAACTTTTAAATATCAACTTTTAAATATCAACTTTTAAATATCAACTT
>CAYWNB010000029.1:2862-13423 GCA_964459195.1 uncultured Desulfobacula sp. | reverse complement strand
TTAAATATCAAGGTATGGGGAACAATGATTCGTTCCGGCTCATAGGAAAGCTTTGCCTGGCGCAGGCCCTTGATACCCAGGTCCTGCTCCCTGTTTAGATACACACAATTGTTTTGCAGAAATTTTGCAGTTTCCTGGTTAATAACCTGGGCAGCCCCTTTAAAGGCCAGATCGGATTTTTCAAACTGAATATTATAGGTATCATGAGTTAGACGGCTGAAAACGCAAAAGGCCACCAGTCTTTCGTTTACCCAAAGCGCAATCCCTTCAAACCCCAGGCTGTCAAAATTATCAAAGGCTTGTTCAATGGCCTTGAATTCATCTTCAAGGTCTTGAGATGGTTTTTCCCGGGTTTCAATTATATGACGGGCAAAATCCCGGGCAATGGGGAGATCATCGGCCTTCAGGGGCCTGACCGAATAATCCGGATTGCGCCGCTTAAACTGGGAAATAAGATTTCTTTTTTTGTGAAGTTTGGTCCCGGTCAGTTCCGCCAGGCTGTCAACCCGGTAAATATATTCAGCATGATCTCGTTCTTCCCGGATGGTATAGAACCGTTCAATATCAGGATATGCATCCACATACTCCCTGGGGTAAATACTGATATCCGGCTCAAAGCCCATGCAGATCAAATGGTGTGACAGGTCCTTCAATTCATCGGGCAGGAACGCCTCCCCCAACGGCATGAATCCACATTTGTTGACCCCCTCATAGATGACCAGTCTCCCCTTAAAGATGAACCATGAATAATCATAGATTTCCTGCCAACAGAAAAGATTTGAAAAATTAAACTCACAGGACTCAGGATGGAACCGATCGATATAGGATCGAATCAATGACTGGTCCTCCAGCTTAAACCGACATGGGATCGGAAAGGTTATTAATTGCCCTGGGTCACACTCAACTTGGTCACATCTGGCTTTCATTCTTTTCTGTCCTTTAGTTTTAACGGGACATGTCCTTCAAGCAGCTGGAACCCTAAAGCTTCATAAAAGCCTGTGGTCCCGGGTTGTGCTACCAGACCGATCCAGTCCACCCCCCAGGCGTTTAACCCGGCGATCAGTGTTTGGATGATTTTTTTTCCAATTCCCCTGCCCTGAAATTCTTTTAAGACAGCGACATCCTGAATATAAGCATCACTTGCCTGATCGGAAAGGGCTCTTCCCATACCGATCAGTTTATTATTTTCAAAAGCGCCTGCAAAAAGGGCAGAACCCGCCACAATCCCCTCTAAAAATTCAGGAGATTCCCCATAGCTATTCTTCCACCATCCCGCATCTTTGTAAAGGGACACAAGCTGATCTAAACAAGCGGTTTTAATCAATCTTATCTCTATTTTCCCTGGCAAGGCTTCCTGGGTGTCCATTATAAACTCTCGACGCTTTCAACATCAGGCAGCGTTATTTTTTTGATTATTGCCGCAGGGCAATCTGCATTTTATAGTGATCGCCCTTGAAAAATGACATGGCAAACTCCGCCACATCCCGGGGCTCATAAAATTTGCAAGAAAAAATATCCAGATATGCCGTATTGGTTGCGTTGGCAAAATGACCGGAAATAAGGGAAGTTTCAATGAGTTGGGTCATGGAAAACCCTTCAATTTTTTCATCCTCTCCAAAATGGACCACCTGGCAGTTGCCAAAGGGTTTCATCTCGATGGTTTCACAAAGATCCTTCACAAATTTCTCTATCATTTTGGCATCCCGAATGATATCTTGCCCACACCCATGGATATCAACCGAGGTTAACACGCCCCAGGGTTCCTGCTTGTCATAGGCTTTTTTCCAGGAGATGGGCAGGGTGGTCCGGTCTTTTATTGTATCTGAAACATTCTTTGATTTTGAATCCAACTTTAATTTAGCAGGATGGGAAATAAGACCCCGGTTCTGATCCGATGAAATCACCACCCGACCTGCGCCAAAGGATTCTTCCATGGAATGGATGGCAACATCCAGATCAATGTTATCGCCACAGGTAAATATATCAACGGCGGCATAATCATGTTCCGGCCAGGCATGCACCGTAAAATGAGATTCCGCAATGATCACGACCCCGCTCACTCCCTGGGGCTCAAACTGATGGAAAGAGGAACTGATAATGGTGGCACCACTGTCATTGGCACCTTTGAGCAATGCTTTTTCCACCGTATCTTTACTGATCAGAAGACCTTGTCCGCAGTCATAGTATTCAATGGTAAGCTGTCTGCCCAGGGCAAAGACAGGGTCCTGGGAATCAGCTGAAGGTTTAATATTTTTATCAAGCATTAACGCTATCTCCAAAAATCAATAAAGACATCTTAAAGCCCTCCTGGCCGTTACAGCAAGATAAGCCGAAGACATAAATTTCTTATTAAGTTAAGACCCATTACGAATTAATCAATGGTTCCCAAAGGAGAATTTAATATATTTCCATGATGGAAAAAAATCGTTGTTCCTCTGTAGCAAGAGGCATTTTTCTTTTTTCCAACCGCGTCATCATGCCTGGGGCATTAAACCTAAGATAAGGGTTCACCCGCATCTCATCGGCCAGGGTTGAAACAACCAACCTGGGGTCATAGCGTTCAAGATAAGCCCCAATATCTGGATTATCTTCCTCTATACTTGCAGCCATTTTCATGGATTCTTGAACATAATCATGACCGGCATAAATTTTTGTTTCCTTGGGAAAGGCCATCAGGATTTTCAGAGAGGTGAAAAATCTGCCCAAATCCCCAGAAAAACAATTTCCAACGGTTCCATTGAACAGGGTGTCCCCGGTTACCAGAAAATCACTGGCCTTGAAACAAACATCCTTCTGCGTATGGCCCGGGGTCAAAAAGATCTCAAGGTTTTCACCCTCCAGGTCAATCACCTGTCCCGCCCTGACCCTTCGGCAATCAATAAACCGGGCCTTTGGATTTTTTTCCAGCAGACCTGTATTCCCACAAGTGTGGTCCTGGTGATAATGGGTATTGGTCACATATTTTATATCAATCCCCCGGTCCTTGGCAAAATCAACAATATAATCTGGGTTTCCGCCGTCAATGACGACTCCCTGGGTGTCTGAAAAAACGAGATACCCCAAATTGTCCCTTGAGTATCTAAATTGTTTTATAAACATCTTTTTTTACCCGGTCAGAACATTTTTTACCGCCTTGAGCAACTCGTCGGCATCAAAGGGCTTTGGGAAAAAAGCTTCGGCTTTTGGAATGGAATATTTACGCCCTGAAAGGCCGGAAATAACAATCACCGGTGTATGAAAGCCCGCAATCTTGGATATTTTCCTGAAAAACCGTGGCCCCCATTCCTCGGGCATCTCAAGATCCAGGGTAATCAGATCCGGGGCGTTTTCCTTAAACACATCCATGGCTTTTTTACCGTCATCGGCAACACAGGTCTCATACCCATTGTCTGTAAACAATGCATCCAGGTACTTGGTTATAGCAGGATCATCGTCCACGATCATAATTTTTTTTGTCATCATGCCTCCTTATTCTTTAATATGGCATTCCCCACAGAGCAACGGCCCTTTTCCTGATTCAAAATGGCAGTCCCTGCACCGTTTATGAAATGCCACGGAAAGAGAAAACCGATTGTCCGGTGCAGGTACGAGTGCATGACATTCTGAACAGGGGCTGTCTTCACTGGATTCGTCTGCCACAAGTATCCCTTTTTCATACACATGGTGGCAGACAGCACAATCGTCAAGTCCGGCCTTTTCATTGTGATCATCATGGGAAAAAACGGCACCGGGTCTTCGGGTTTTGTTAAACACCGTATTGTCCAGCCTTTCTAATTTTGGTGACTTATCACTGGGTTGCTCCTGCCCGGGAAAAGCACCCCATACCGGTATTAACAGCAGGATCAGGGTTAAAATCAAGAATTTGTATTTCATCTTATTCTCCTGGCCTATAAATTTTCTTTTCCATGGTTTCAAAAATAATATCCCCCAAAAACTTCACTTCCATGTCCAGTTTATAGTGCTGAACGATATCTTCCAACCCGCTGTGACAATTATGACACGGTGCAATTAATACCTGTGCACCGGTTGCCGCAAGCTGCTCGGCCTTAACCCTATTGTTGACCATACGCTCGGTTTTGTATGGAGGACCACAATTCACCACACCGCCCCCGGCGCCGCAGCAATAATTGTGTTCTCTGTTAGGAATCATATCGACAAAATCCTCACAGGTCATTCTCACAACCTCCCGGGCCATGTCATGGAGCCCCCTGCCCCGGGATACATTGCAAGGATCGTGGAGGGTGACCTTCTTTTTATATTTTTCCCCTATGGTAATCCGGCCCTGGGTCAAAAGTTCATGGTAAAATTCCAGGGCATGAACAATTTCAAAGGGCGGCATATCCCAGGCGAGCCAGCGATTGCCCACATCATAGATGGACCGGAAGGCATGACCGCATTCCCCCATGACAATGCGCTTAACATTAAGATTTGCCGCTGCTTCGTAAAAGGCACGGGCAATCCTGCCGGATATCTCATTGTCACCGGTATACATGGCCATGTTGGAGTTATCCCAACCCGGGCCTGACGGCATGGTCCAGTTTATCCCGGCCGCATGCATTATCGTGGCTGTCTGGTAGATAAGGCCTGCCTGGAACTTTGGTTCGGGAGCGATCACGGAATACATGATATCGGCCCCATGCTTGTCCAAGGGGATTCTTAAATTCTCAAACTCTTCCCTGGCATCTTCCTCCTGCCACTGAAGCGTGTCGATCCATTCATCCTCCTTGACCCACATCTGGTTCATGGTAACAGAATGGGAATCGACCGTGTCCTGAATATACTGGGGGGTTATTTCAAGCTTATGACAGATCCGCCTGACCAGAAGCATCATATAGGCAATATCAATTCCAAATGGACAATACATGGAACATCTCCGGCAGACATTGCACTCTATATGGGAGATATGAACGGCCCTTCGCATAAAATCCTTGGAAACTTTGCCCTTTTTTTCAATCATTTCCCAAATGGTCTGCTTAACCTTGGCTGCCGGGGAAAATTCAGGATTTCTGTCATTGGATAAAAAATAGCTACAGGCATCGGAACAAAGACCGCAACGCATACAGGTCTCTACATAAGCCTTTAACTTAGGCCCCGTTTCCTTTTGCAACACCTGATTTATGGTTTCGGTGATTTTCTCAGGGGTCAGCCTAGCAAGGCCGTCTTCAATTGCTGAATCGGTATTTCTTATAATTTTTGTGGGTGATTGGTCCTGCATTTTCATCTCCTTTAACTTCCTACCAGTCTCTTGCATGCCTGACATTACCAAATTCAGACCCTGTATAGGCACGGGTCAAGGGAGCTGTGAGCATATGGGAAAACCGTGAGAAGGGTATCACAATGAGCAGCAACTCGCCGGATAATATGTGGGCAATCATTATCCATTTGTATAAAAAAATCTGGTGATATGCCAAAAAACCCGTCAAGAAAGGCAGCATAACAAGGATGAGCAATATATAATCCATCGCTGAGGTTAAAAATTTTACTTCCGGCACCACAACCCTTCGAACCCCGAAAAAAACCAGGGCCAAGATGACCAGGAGGGTAAATATGTCTGCAACCCCATCGGGCAATGCCAGCCAGGAAATCTGGAAGGCTTCATCCAACAGAATAATATGGGACGCAAGAAACAGGGGAGCGGCAAATAAAAAAACATGAAACAAATAGGAGATCCCCCAAAAAACCGGATGTAGTTTCGTACTTTCCGGATAAAAAGGAATCAGCCAGGCCCCCATGGAGCGCAAACTATACTTTAGCGACATATAGGAAAAAATAAAACTTTCTTTTTCCCTGATCTCCAGGATAATTTTAACCAGTTTAAACACGAGTCCGAATAGAAAAACCAGTGCCGATATCCAGACCATGGGTCCCATGATAAAATTGATAAAGGCATTCATTGTTGTCTCCTTAATCTTTTTGTTATGAAATTTACCATATTAACCCATCACTCCTAATATACTTGATCCTAATATACTTGCTCATAGGACGTTTCCAAGGGCGATGACCCGGCGTTTGTATATCCCGTTTTCAATTCCCTTGACCAGTATTTTTTGGGCATCGGGACTTATGACCGGGGATGCCATCCACTTATGGGGCTCTGTGATCACCTGATTATTTACTACCATGAAACAGGCACCATTACGTTCAATAACCACGGCCACAACGGATCCGTCCGGGCTGATGCACGGGGTGAAAATTTTGTCCGCAGACAGGTCCCAGAGCCGCCCATTCACAGCCAGGGTCCAGGCACCCTTATTTTTAACAACCGCTACCAGGCAGGACCCATCTTCGGAATAATAGATGTCGCGAATCATGGTATCAATGGAGATGGGCCAGACACGATCATCCTGGGCCACTGTCCATTTGCCGAAACTAGGGGCAACAATGGCGGCAATCCGATTGCTCGCAGAAGATACATTTACCCGCCAGAGTTGTTCATATCCCGTCTTCCAGAACGGTTTGTCATCCTTGAACAATTTCCATTTTCCCCCTTGCCGGACAGGGGCCACAATGGAATTTCCCTGGTCTGCAAACTCAGGTTTCCAAACCGTTTGAAAAGAATTCTCCCAGGGCCTGCCATTTAAAACAATGGTATACGCTTCCCTTGTAAGCCGGGCGCTCCATGCCAGATTTTGGCTTTGCTCAAGACTGATGTCCCAGACATTGAGAAACCTTTGCTCAAAGGCTTTGCCATTGAGGGCAACGGAAAAAATGCCTCGTTTAAAAGCCGCGACATCTGCGGCAGCAACGGATTCCACCTGTACAACGGCAGCAGAGGTACCCTCTTCGCCCAACACCATCCCGTTCATGTTTGGGTATAGCGTATCCCAGGGTGTGTCATCAACGACCATGCCGTATTCACCATCCGTCTGAAATGCCAGGCCGATGTGGGACCCATCTTCCGTGATCTGAAGATCCCAGATAAAATCAAACCGATTTGACCATTCTTTGCCGTTAACGGCAAGTGTCCATTCCTCATCCTGGCAAATACAGGCAACAAATTGGTTATTTGGAAGGGCCCTCAAATTCCATGCTTTTTCATATTCCCCTTCCCAAACCTCCCCGTTCACACAAACACCAAAAACCATGTCATCTACATTTACAATGCTGGCGATTTGCTCTCCGTCAAGGCTGATACAGGGCTCTTCCACCCAGTTAAACCGGGTCTCCCATTCTTTAACGGGTATTTCTTTTAAATCTGTGTTCCAATCCAATGATTGTTTTTCTTCCATGTTTATCTCCGAATCTGTTTAGAAAAATTGGCAGTTTTCAATTCGTTAATAATAGTATCTAAAGTAGCAACAAACCATGCCAGGCAATATCACAATATTTTTATATTGTAAACACAATCGGTTATGAACAATACTTGTTTTTTATTGACCCATGCCCCATCATCATATAGAAAATATTCAAAAAAAATTAGCAGGATTTCAACATTTAGAAAAATTGTATTAATTTTATAAATCTAATTTAGACTTGGGCAGAATAATTTTAAAATCAGTCCCTTTGTTTTTTATGGAGTTCACATGAATGGACCCTCCATGCTGTTTGATAATGGAATTAGAAATATAAAGCCCGAACCCTGTTCCTTTGGTACCTTTTGAAGAAAAGAAGAGGTTAAATATTTTTTCTTTTGTGTGACTGTCCATGCCGCAGCCATTGTCATGGATACAGATCACAAGAGAATCTGTTTCCCATGAAATTTCAAACCCGATTTCATGGTCCATGTTTTGGGTATCCGCCATGCAGGCGTCTATTGCATTGTCCAAAAAATTAATCAGGGCGGCCATTAGAAATGCTTCATCCGCATAAAATGTGTCAGAGAAATCAGGCGCTTTGCATTTAAAAGCAATATTGGTTCCTTTTAATTTTAATTCAATGATTCCTTTAATTTTCTCAACAAATTCTTTTGAATGAATGGCATCTTTTTTCAAAGCGCGTTCCTTGGAATACAACAAGACATCCATGATCATCTTTTTTATCCGGTCCACTGCCTGATCAAGCAGTCCGATGCCTTCTTCCATGGTTTTATTATCGGCTTTTTTCAGTCCTGATTTTACCACATACAGTCCACCGTCAAGATTGGTTAATAACCCTTTTATATTATGGGATATGCTTCCGATCATCACCCCCAAAGAGGACAAATGGTCTGCTAGCTTTGATTTTTCAAGGATGAGAAGTTCCAATTTTTGGGTATATTCCAATAGTTTTTGCCTTGCGATTATTTTTTCGACTGCTTTTTCAATGGCAATTTCAAGGATATCCACATTGACCGGTTTGGTAATAAAATCCGTGGCTTCATTTTTAAGGCTTCGAATGGTCAGATCCATGTCCCCATGGCCCGTGATCATTAAAACTTCTGTTTCTGGATTTTCCCGTTTAATCTGCCGTAATAGTTCAATCCCATCCATAACCGGCATTTTAATATCTGTAATAACGATATCCGGCTGTTTTGATTTAAATATCCCAAAGGCTTTTTCTCCATTTTCAGCAAGAAATACCTGATAGCCCGCATCTTTCAAGGCGATTTCAAGCACATCCCGGATATCTTCTTCATCATCTACAATCAAAATGGATATTTGGTTTTTACCCATCATATCTCCCATTAGATCCCCCATTAGATCCCCCATTAGATAGGATTTTCATACTTCAGATACGCTTCAAGGTCAGTCGGCACTGGAAAAGAGATCCGGGCAATGGTCCCGCCTGACTCCCTTGGTTCCATCCTGATTTCCCCAGAACATTCCTTGATAATGCCATAGCTGATGGATAGCCCGAGACCTGTCCCCTTACCCACCTCTTTTGTGGTAAAAAACGGTTCAAACAGCTTGTCAGCCGTCTCTTGTTGAATACCAACGCCCGTGTCATGTATTTCAATGAAAACTCTGTCCCGGGTTGGCCGGGTGATAATGGTAATCTGGTCATTTCCTTTCTGATTTTCCCCCTGGCGCGTCCCCTGTTTTTCCCATTTTTCTTCTATGGCATCCTTTGCATTAATCACAAGATTGATAAATACCTGTTCAAGCCTGTCCGGATCTGCCAGTATTTCGGGCAGTGTTTCATTTTTATCCCACACCACATCAATTCCGTGAACTTTAAGCTGCTGGTTAAACATTTCAAATGTTTTTTTGAGAACCGTGTTGACATTTGTGGGTACAAGGTTAATTTCAGATTTTCTTGCAAATTGTCGCATATGATAGATAATCTTTTCAGCCCGATCCACATTACTGTCAATCTTGGAAATAAGTTTTTCAAAAATCTCTTTTTCTATTCGTTCATTTTTTCGCATTTTTTTCATACAAAAGCTGGAGGATGATTTGATAACAGACAAGGGTTGGTTCAACTCATGGGCAATACCGCTTGACATTTCACCCAGAGTCGCCATTTTACCGGCGTGGATCAAAAGCTGTTCTGTTTCAAGGCGCCTTGTAATGTCATTGATGGTCACAAGCAGCACCACCTTGTTTAAATAGGTGGAAGGGGATACCCACATATCCACAAAAATGGAACGTCCATTTTGAACAAGGTGTTGTACCTTGTTGATCTCCTGATCACGCTTCATTTTTTCAATCAGTTGTGTCTTTTCTCTTTGGATAAAAAATTCAGAGAATACTTTCCCTAACAAAATTTCTTTTGAATATCCGTACACCTCAATTGCCTTGTTATTGCAGTCACGAATCTCAAATGTTTCCATCTCCACCACAAACACGGGGTTTGAAATATTGTTAAAGATGGCATGATACTTTTCCTCTGATTGTTGAAGTTCTTTTTCAAGTCGACGTCTCAACGTGATATCAATGCTCATCTCCATTGCGGCCACAACGTTTCCATGGCTGTCTGTTACAGGAGAGGTAATAAACATCCAGTGATTTTTTTCACCGTCCTTGCCCATTCCTTCTGCTTCCCCATAATGAGATTTTCCGTCCGCGAATGTTTTTTCAACCGGACAATCACCACATTTTTCTTCCAGGCCCTTATAAGCATGGTAACAATGGGACCCGGGCTCTGGATCAAATCTGTCGCTAAATACCCTATTCCATCTTAAAAGCCGATACTGCTTATCTTGAACCGTAATCATGCAGGGAGCCATTTCAAAAAGCGCCTGATATTCATTTTTTTGTTTTTTTAGTTCTGCCTGGTTAAGACCGATCTGGGTCCCCATCTTTTTTATGGCAATGCCAAGCAGCCCTATTTCATAATCATTGCCGATATCAATATCTTCGTTGTAATTGCCTCCGGCAATCTTCCTTGTCCCATCAATCAGCTTGATAATCGGTTTTTTTACAAATTGTAAAATTGAAAAAAAGAGAATCACGGCGGTGATTAAAATAGTCCAAAGGGCAAACTTTATAATCCCTCGTTCAATTTTAAGTATCTGGCGGTCTGTGGGATCAAGGGAGACAACCACGTCAAGGGAGCCCAATATGGTTTGATGTTCTGGATGAAAATGGCAGTCCATGGCACACCCCGGCTCATTGCAGATGGGCTGGACAATCCCTAAAAGCCTGTGGCCTTGTTCGGAACGAAAAAACCGCAACCGTTGGTCAAGTCCTATCTGAACCGG
>CAYWNB010000029.1:0-2762 GCA_964459195.1 uncultured Desulfobacula sp. | reverse complement strand
ATGGAAAGAATAACAGTGCACCCGATAATAATGCTCAGTTTTGAAACAAGGCTGTGTTTTAAATATTTGGTAAAATCACTCATATTGCCTTGGCCGTAATCTCCCTGGTATTTGACAAATTTTTATCCAGCCCCACATCCGTTGGGGCCTTTCCCATGGCAAGGCCCAAAAATTGGGGAAGATAAAGAACCGGAATTTCAAGATCAACCCCCTGTTCATGGGATATCTTTTTCTGGTTGCTTTCAAGGTTCATCTGGCACATGGGACATACCGTCACAATGGCATCGGCTCCTCGTGCAGCATTCAAAATTCTTCCCACAAGCGCCATGCCGACGGCAGGCTTTGTGGTGGTGTTGGAAGCACCGCAGCACTGGCCACCGGCCTCCCAATTAAACACCCTGGCACCGGTGGCCTGTATCAATGCATCCATGGAATGGGGTTCTTCAGGATCATCAAAAACGGCAAAGGGCCGCAGGCACTGGCACCCATAATAGGGTGCGACGGTAAACCGAGCCATTTTATTTTGGGACACTTCTTTGATTTTCCAAATATCCACCTCGGTTGACAAAATATCCAAAAGGTGCCGGACACTCACATCTCCTCTAAAAACAAGATTTTCTTCGGCAAGGGCCTTGTTAATTTTTACCAAAAGTGGCTTGTCTTTTTTCACCGCTTCTTCGGTTTTTTTAAGATTAAGATAACAGGCACTGCAGGGCACAAGTATCTGCCCTGGCCCCTTCATTTTTTCTGCAAGTGCAAGGGTTCTTGCACACAGCACATGGGACAACAGATCGCTGTAGGCCTCTGCAGCACTTGCCCCGCAACAATTCCAATCTTCTATTTCCTGAATGTGAACATCCAGGGTTTCCAATAACAGGCGGGTTGAAATATCATATTCAGCTGCGGTTCCTTCCAGTGAACAGCCCGGATAGTATAAATAGTTCATCTCATTCCTCCAGCTCTGCAACTTTTTTGAATATGGCCTCTAATTTTCCCTTACCCCCGAAATTTCCCTTACCCAGTGATGAAAATTCTGGCCGGATTTTTCCCTTGGCCAGTAGTTTAAGCCCTAAAGAGGCATAACCAAAAGGAATAACCGGATTTTTCATTGAAACAAAATAATGGGTCATAAATTCCATCTCCTTGACCCTTCCGTGTTTTTCCACACTGTCCAAAAAAGCTTTATAGAAAAGGGAAGACCGCTGAAACTGCTTTAATTTCAATCGGGATGCGGCCTGTTTCAAAAGTCCCATGGTATGGGTTAACTCAAGTCCCCTTGGACATCTCAAGGTGCAAAAATAACAAGAGGAGCACATGGTAAAAGATTTGCTTGAGAAAAGGGCTTGGACATGATCTGTCAGCAGCAGCCGCCACATATGCCGGGGCGTAATATCCATAAAATCAAGGTTGGGGCAGGAAGCCGTACAGGTACCGCATTGAATACAGGTTTGTACCATTTCCTTGGCTTGTTTGACCTCTGCCAACAGCCGTTCTTGACTTAGCAATCCCATAAGCTTTCCCCTTTTGTATTTTTTTTCAATCTTTTTTTTTGTAGACATCATGACATCGCCATATCGATTGCATCCAACATCCCTCGCCCGTCAAAGCCCTCTAAAAAAGCAGAATTGCTTGGACAGACAGCCCCACAAACCCCACACCCCTGGCAAGCGGCAGGGTCCACAATTATTTTTCCTTCAAGATAGTCCACAAATCTGGCACCATAGGGACAGGTTTCAACGCACATTTCACACAGGCTGCAGGTTGCGCTCCTGGTGGCAGCAACCGTTTTCCCGGATTTGAGCCGTTCATGGGATAAAATTTGTACGGCACGGATGGCAGAGGCCTCGGCTGAAGCGACCGCCTCCTGAATGGTGCACGGCTTCAAGGACAACCCGCAGCCAAACACCCGGTAGTTCATACTGTCAACCGGACGAAATTTTGAATCGGCCTCCTTAAAAAAATGAAACTGATCCAAAGCGGCCCCATACTGAGCGACAAGGGCTCCTGGAAGATCCGGCAAAATCCCGGTGGCATGGACAACACAATCGGCCTCAATCTCCACCGGCATATCCAGCAAAAGATCACGGGTTTTAACAAAACACCTGCCATCTTTTATCCGGATCACGGGTTTATCAGCAGGATCATATTGGAAAAAAAGCACCCCGAGATTTTTGGCTTGTGTATAGTAGTCTTCAAAAAATCCATAACTCATCATGTCCCGATAAAGAACATAAACCTGGATGTCAGGGTTCTTCTCTTTGAGAAAAATCGCATTTTTCAAAGACCGGACACAACAGACCCTGGAACAATAATTCATCCGTTCATCCCGTGTGCCCGAGCACTGAATCATGACGACACTGGTCAGTCGTTCAGGATCAATGGACTGGTCTTGAAGAGCAATTTCAAATCCTTTCTGGGTCAGTTCTATTTTCTGAGAATCGTTTCCATTCAGCTCAAGCGGAGCCTGACTTCCCCCCGTGGCCAGAATGGTCACCCCGTGCTGAACCGTTTTTGATAAATTTTCCAAGGTTTTTAAAACTGTGGCAAACTCTCCGGGACGTTTAGCCACGCTTTCCACCCGTGTTTGGGTATGAAGGGTAACCAGCTTATGGGCGGCAAGTTGTTTGATTTTATCTGCCAGATAGCCCTGAACGTCTAAATCATCAATGGTTTTGTCCATCCATCGCAAATTTCCGCCAATGGTCTCCTCTTTTTCAACAAGGTCCACGTGAAACCCGCAGTCTGCAATGGACAAAGCAGCC
>CAYWNB010000028.1:9380-25525 GCA_964459195.1 uncultured Desulfobacula sp. | reverse complement strand
AAAAAAATCTCCATGAGCTTCAGGGAACATATTATTTCAATAGTCTAATCTTTTTTATCAAACTCACTAATTTTCTTTATCAAACTCATCTTTGGATGCGCCGCAGATGGGACAGCACCAGTCATCGGGAAGATCTTCAAATTTGGTTCCCGGATCAATACCATTGTCAGCGTCGCCGTCGGCAGGGTCATACACATAACCACAGGGTCCACATACATATTTGTCCATAATACACTCTCCTTTATCTATTGATTATAAGTTACGCCTTTCACTATATTCCAATGGGTCAAATTTAAAAACAAAAATGATCCGTTATAATAAATCTGCTTTTTTAAGGGCAAATATTGTCCCTTTATAAGATGCAATTATCAAAACAACATAGAGTATCAAAAGTATTGCGCTCATTAACATCGGTCTCCTTTTTTTTAACAGGGTCTGTCTTGTGACAAACCTTAGTATGATTCTTCATGGGTGATTTCATCCACGGTCAGCTTTTTTGAATCCATGAGTTTCCAGACATAGACGACATAGCCAAGGACAAAGGGTATGCCGATTGCAACATAGGTCATGATGGTCAGGGTAAACATGGAAGAGGACGCATTATAGATGGTCAGGCTTGATTGGAGATCCAGTTTTGATGGATAAAATGCCGTATTATTAAATGCCGGCAGGCAGAGGACAACAAGACCCACAAAAACTGTGCCCAATCCGCTGAACCAGATTCCTTTGCTGCTCTGTGTGAACGCGGATGACACAACGCCGTAAAGTACCAGCACGATTCCCAAAAGCAGCAGCACCAAAAGATGGGGCAGGGCCAAAAGATTTGATAAATACTTGGAACCGACCAGAGAAACTGTGCCTGTGCTGTCTACACCAAAGCCTTTCATCACGAGAAGGGAAATCAGCACATAGAGCAAAAAGGGAAGGGCAATGAGAAAACTCGTCCAGGCGCCCTTGCGCAATCTTGATTCAAGATCCGGGGTCAAAGAAAGATCAATGCTGTTTAAAAGGTATAAAGCCCCCAAAACCCGGGCATTAAAGACAAGGAAAATGCCAAGGGAAAGATTGAAAAGGGAAAAAGCTGCCTCAAGTCCCCTCAGGTTGATTCCCAGCAGGGTATAATCCCAGGTGACTTTGTTGTAGATGTCAAGGGTGAAATTTGAGCCGGTGTAAAAGGTTCCCACGGCAGCCCCAATGAGCAGAATCCCCACAGAACCGTTTATAAAAAGAAACAATTCATAAACGGTTGACCCCAGAACGTTATTGGGTTTTTTCCGATATTCATAGCTCACCGCCTGGATGATAAATGAAAAAAGAATCAGTATCCATACCCAGTAGGCACCCCCGAAACTTGTGGCATAAAATTTGGGGAAGGCTGCAAACAAGGCACCGCCAAACAAGACAAGGGTTGTAAAGGGCATTTCCCATTTGCGCCCAAGGGAAGTCACCACCAATGATTTTTCAATATCGGTTTTAGCGATTTGCCACAAAAGGGTCTGGCCCCCCTGGACAAAGGTAAGAAATAAAAAAAGTGAACCCACAATGGCGCAGATTATCCACCAAAGCTGCTGCAAGGTTGCATAGTCAAGGTTTGAGATCATTTTAACTCTCCTTCAGAAGGTCCAATGGATATTTGTTTGAGCATGATGGATATTTCCGCAGCCAGTAAGAGCGTAAATAATCCTAAAAACATAAAGAAGGTAATCTGGACATTTACGGCTGCAAGGTTGGTTGTTGCCACCTTAACGGGTAATAGTCCGTAAATTGCCCAGGGTTGGCGGCCGACCTCTGCCACCACCCATCCCGACTCCTGGGCCATCAATCCCAGAAAACCCGAGATTAAACCAATGGGAAGCAGCCATTTTTTTTGGGCGAGAGAATCCTTGAGGCCATAAAAAAGAAAGAGTGCAAAAAGAACAGGAAAGAGGGAACCTAGGATCACCATGATGTGAAAGGCGTAATAGGGGATGGCAACCGGTGGAACAGCTTCTTCGGGTGTATCCAGATAGCCGTATCCCATGTAATCCTGATTTTCTCTAAATTTTTTCAATGACACTTCAGCCTGCCAGCTGTTGTTTTCTTTTTTTGCCTGTTTAAATTCGGCCAGATCCTTTATGGCCATTTTACCCCTGGCTATTTTGGGTGCCATCCCTTCTATGTTTTGTGCTTTGTTGCCATAAACAAGGTCGTCAACCCCGGGCACAAATGAGTCAAGGGAACGATTTGCCAAAAGAGACAAAAGATAGGGGATTTCCATTTTGATGAGAAAGGGGTCCTGGTCGTCTCCGGGTTTTTTGTCCGGGTTGAGAATCCCGGCGGCAACAATTCCGGCTTTGGTTTCTCCCTTATACAGTCCCTCAATGGCAGCAAGCTTCATGGGTTGTTTCTGGGCAACCTCATAGGCGGATTCATCTCCGGTGAGAACCACATAGCTTGAAGATAGCAACCCAAAGACCGAGGCCACAATAATAGAGCGTTTTGCCATTTGAAGATGCCTGCCCCGCATAAGGTACCAGCAGGAAATAGAGAGTACAAATAAAGATGCCATTACAAAACCGGAACTGGATGTATGGATAAATTTAGAAATCGCCACGGGGTTAAAAACAACTTCAAAAAAACTATTCATCTCAAACCGGGCGGTTTCCGGATTAAAGATCATTCCAACGGGATTTTGCATCCAACCGTTGGCCACAAGGATCCATACGGCGGAAAGGTTGGAACCGACGGCGACCATCCAGGTGGAAAAAAGATGGAAGCGTTTTGAAACCCTGTTCCAGCCGAAAAACATGACCGCAAAAAAAGTTGCCTCAAGGAAAAAAGCAAAAATTCCCTCAATGGCAAGGGGAGCACCAAAAATATCCCCCACTATCCATGAATAATTGGACCAGTTTGTACCAAATTGAAATTCAAGGATGATTCCTGTTGCAACGCCTATCGCAAAATTGATGCCAAATAAGGTCATCCAAAATTTTGTAAGGTTCCGCCACTCCCTTTTTCCTGTCCGGACATAAATAGATTCAAAAAAGGCGCATAAAAAAGAAAGCCCCAATGTTAACGGGACAAATATCCAGTGGTACATGGCAGTAAGCGCAAATTGAGCCCTGGCCCAGTTTACCATGCTCAAATCAATATCGATCATTATTTTCTCTCCTGTTAAATGAAGTAATTTGTTGGTGTGGTGAGATCATTTGCCCGGGTTAGCAGTGCGTGTCATTTGTTCAAGCACAAAACTTGCCTTCTCTTCAGCGGTGTGAAAACTGGTGTTTAAAAAATTGGGAAAGAAAAAAAGTTTGAGAACCACAAACATTACAAACAGCTTAATCAGAATAATTTTCCAAAGTTTTTTTCCCAGGGTCATTCCCCTGAACCCATCCCGATAAAATCTATAGACAGTGTCGATAACTTTTATTGGGTTTTTGTTTTTCATTGTTTTTTTAGGTCCCGTGTCCTTTCTTAAAATACTGTTTTTCGATTTCTGCAGCCCGAATTGCAACCTGAAAAGCAATTCTTATGCCACATCCGAAAGGGGTCGATGTAAGAAAATTAAGATCGTTTGAAAATAAAATAGCATAAACAATTCAAAGCGTCTTTTCAAGGGGGTTTTATCCGGTTGGGTAAAAAAAGGAGAACTGATGCAAAAAGCGAAATGAGGAGATGGACTGTCTCTTTTGTATCAAGCGCAGGGATTTGGAACAGGGTTCCGGGACATTTCTGTCCCGGAACCATTGAAACAGATATGTGGCAGGGACTTTACTTGTTTGCTTCTTTATTTTTGGAATACATGAACAAATAGACCTTGTGCATGACCCAGGCTTCCACCCCGGAGATTGGTTTTGCACCCCCCAGAAATTCCGCTTCAATAAATGATCTGCAGGCCTTTTCCAATACCAGGGCCGCTATAATCGCTTCCTCCATGGTGCGCCCGATGGTAATGGCGCCGTGGTTGGCCATGAGGGCTGCAAAGCGGCCTTTGAGGGCCTTAACGGTTGTTTGTACTAATTTTTTTGTGTTGGGTAGGGCATACGCTGCACACCGGACACTGGGGCCCAAGATCTGTGCCTGGTCATCTAAAATGGGGGGCAAATCGCGCCTGGCTGAGGCAACCGTGGATGCACTGGGCTGGTGGGTATGGATCACCGCCTGGATATTTCCTCTGGTTTGATAAATTCGGGCATGGAGTTTTTTCTCCGAAGAAGGGCGAATATCGCCTTCCACGGTAAGGGAGTGGTAATCCATGATCACAATATCCTCCCAGGTAAGGTCTTCGTATCGTCTGCCGCTGGGGGTGATGGCCATTTTTTTTTCATCAATCCTCAGGCTGCAATTGCCCCAGGTGCCCTCAACCAGACCCCTTTCCAATAATTGACGTCCGGCATCGCAGACGATCTGTTTGGCCTTTTTTATCTTGTTTATGTCGTTGTCCATAGGAGTGTCCCTTTATTAAAAGTCCTTTGTACCTAAGTCTATACCCCTTCAATATTTTGAAAAACGCGCTCAAAACGGGTCAGGGCATCATCAATGATTTCATCGGTGTCTGCGGCACTTGTATACAGGCGACTGCCAGCCAGGGTCACAATGCCTTCAGCCATATAGGCGGCTCCCATCTGTTCCATGACATGCTTGCGGGCATGGATTTCTTTGATGGTACCCGGGATTTTCCAGGGCCGGGACCAGGGAACATGAAACAGCATGGGTCCCACGGTTTCCAAATGGCAGATAGATCCCTGGTTAAAGACCACAAACGGCAGATTGTAGCGTTTGATTAATTGGTCAAGACCCCGGGTCAGCCGATCACCTGCAAGGCCGGCCAGGACCGGTGCATTGGTTCTTTCAAGTTCGCACAGGGTTACATATCCGGCAAGGGAACTTAGGGGATTGGCTGCCATGGTTCCGCCCACCAGGGCCTTTTTACTGCCGCTCTGGATACCGGCTGCCAGGTATTCCATGTATTTTTTTTTCCCGCCAAGGCCGCCGGCGGATGGGTATCCCCCGGCAATGACTTTGCCCAGAACGGTGAGATCCGGGGTTACCCCGAAAAAACCTTGGGCTCCGCCCATGCCAAGCCTGAAGGCTGTCACCACCTCATCAAAGATTAGCAAAGCGCCGTATTTGTCGCACAAGGCTCTCACCTGGGCATTAAATTCCCTGTCCAGGGGGCGGGTGCCGCTTTCAGGCCCAATGGGTTCCATGATAACCGCTGCGGTTCCGCCCCGAAATTTGTTTTGCCAGAGTTTTCTTTCCAAAGAGGCAATATCATTGGGGAAAAATTCCTGGGTATATTTAAAACAATTTTTCGGCACCCCGTGGGCTTCCATGTGACGGGTGCCGGGCAGTCGGATGCCATAGGCCAGCTGGTCGCTCCAGCCATGGTAGGCCCCGCCCATTTTGAGAACATATTTTTTCTTGGTTGCAAGGCGGGCGATGCGAATGGCAGCCATGTCGGCTTCTGTTCCGCTGCCCAGCATGCGGAACATGTCCACTCCGGGCATGTACTGGACAATTTTTCGGGCTAAGGCCAGTTCATATTCGTGGAAAAGCCCGGTGACAGGTCCTGTGGTATTGAGCAGTTTAATGACTTTTTCCCGGACGATTTCAGGATTGCTGCCCAAAAGGGTGGGGCCGCCGGCCTGGAGAAAATCGATATACTGGTTGCCATCCAGATCCCATAAATGGGCGCCCAGGGCCTTTGTAAAGACCAGGGGAAAGGGATGATTAAAGGCCAGGTTGTGCTGTACCCCGCCCGGGATGAATTTTTTAGCCTCATCGATCTGTATTCGGGATTTGGTGCAGCAGGTGTTAAAATAGGTTTGGTAACGTTCCACTCCCTCTTTGTTTAACCCCCTGATGGGAAGGCTGATGAGTTTGTTCAGGCGTTTCATCACAGCCTGGGTGTCATGGTATTTTGTAATGGCAAAGGGGTATGAAGTTTTTTTGGGGGACGTCAGGGGTTCCATTGGGGGTTTCCTTTATTATGATTTTATAAACTGACTGGTCAGTATAAAAACAAACTTTTAGGGTATTGTCAATACAAAAAGCCCCCTCCCCATTCTCAGCTGATAAAAAATCCGAAAAAAGCCAGCCGATTTTTTACTTTTGAAAAATCAGAGTTTAGAACGATCATGTGATGATTCTCCGCCCGGATAACATATTTTTTTAGCATCTTGTCCGTTGTTAAAAGGGTCAAAAGTTCCCTGTCCGGTTTTACACGGAAAACAGACATGGCCGGAACCTCTTCCAGGGGATTCATCCGCGCGCAGACCTCCTTAAAAAAATTTTCCCAGATGGCTGGTGGTTTTTTAACAATGTTATCCCTGAAAAACTGTATTTTTTTTTCAACATCCTTGTGGGTGTCACACTCTTTTAAAAAAGACTGATAATTGACCATATAGCTTGAACCATTGATTTGTTGGCCCACAGCCTCCAATGCCATTTGCTTTATAGGATTCTGTCCGTATATGGAAAGCATGGTCTTTTGTTCATCAATCTCAATCTTGGCGGATGAAATTATTATCTCATTGATAAACTGCTTTTTTCGGCCAAGAATATAATTTCCAAACTCGGTCAGCTTTACATATTTTAATCCGTCATAAATACTGAGCCATGGTTTCTTGTATTGGCGATAAATCTTATTTTCAGGGGATGAATATCCAAGGGACACCATTCCTAAAGCCCCGAAAAGGAACATCATGGCTTTGACATAGGGAAGCGTGATAATATCATAGGTAGAAAGCCTATGGATATGTTCTTTTTCCCGGCTGGGGTAAGCAGCAGGACCATCCACTTGGATATAAAGACTGTTGAATTCATAGGGTTCCAAAAAGGGATTAAAATCAATGCCATCATAAAATGCAGCCCTGGTAAGGTTGCAAGTGGAAACCCACTCTCCTTTCGGAAGTGAGGTTAAAATTTTTTCAAAATTCAGGCGTATCTGTCGTTCGTCACCGTTAGGCCCAAGATCGTACATCTGCCGCTTGATATAACCAAAGACACCACGGCTACTGTGGGCTGTAAAATCTTTAAATGAAAAATAATGATGGATTCGTTTCTTTATAAAGGCTGGCAGATCTTCCAGATCTTTTGGTTTAAAGGCAGTACAATTCAAAAATTCGGCAAGAAGGGTTGTTTTTAAATAAGCTAAGTCCTTGACGCCATTGGTGTAAAATTCGTCAATCTTGCAGGCAGTTGCCATCTTTTTCAAGGAGCCCAAAAGGGGGGTGTTGCCGTTTTTATTGAACTTGAGATTTCCCTGGGCAATAAAACTTAAAATAACAGGTAATTGTCGAAAAATCTCCTGGCTATCTTCATGGATATTTTCAACCCGGGCCTGGATATCCTGCACCGGATCAAGGCGTCCAAAATCAGGTGCAGGCAACCGTTTTTGGATATGAGCGCTCAAATATCGATTGATACATATAAAATCCATATCACCCTTGTGATAGGACCAGTCCTTGCAAACCTGGAACATAAAATAGGCGGGATCTTTTTTCACAGCCTCCTGCAAAGGCATGGCTGTCTGCTGACTTAGAACAGCGTCAGACCTATCTTGTTCCATGAGTAGGTCAAGCTTTTGTGCCAGCGTTTTTATTTCACATTTTTCAAACTCCCACACGAACAGATAAAGCAGTGTCACCACCTGTCTTGGCAACCGTTCAAGAATCGTTTTAAATAAAAGATCATTGTTTATCGCAGCGGCAAGTATCCTGACAAAGGCATCATTTGTATTTTGTTTAAGTGCTGCCAGTTTATCTTTACTATAGTTGTTTTTATCCAGAAGATCGGGAATATGGCTTAAATAAAGTTCATAAACCATTCCCTGCAAAGGAAAATTACAATGCTGGTTGATGATCATTTCGGTTACGTTATAGGAAGCTTTTGGTTTTATAGTTCTGTTCGCTCTGATTCTGGCTTCTCTTTTTCTTTCTAAAAAAGCGTTGTGGAGAAAAATATCATTTTGGTCTTTGTTTTCCATACCACAGGCTTCCCGGACCAGAAGATTTTTATCATAAGATAATTTTTCATACAGGGCTTTTGCCCAATCTATTTTTTTTACTTTTTTTGCCATGACAATTCTTGCCACACAGCTTCTTACACTGGGACTGGGATCGGAAGCCATCCGTTCTATAAATTCAATAACTTCTGGCTGGGTAGAACCTAATTCATAGCTCACTTTGACCATGTTTGCCTTTTGCTGCCATGAACCAAATTTTTCGATTCCCAGAATAGTTTTGATCATTTTTTCTTTATCTTTAAAATAAAGGCATGCTTCATGGGCCTTTTGTCGGGCATACCAGGCCAGGGGATGGGCTGTGTCAAATCCCAGGTTTTCAACCAAAAGTTCTGGCGTGGCTTCCATGGTTTGGAAAAAGCTAAAATGGATCAATGCCCTGAGGCGGTCCTCTATTTCACCCAAAGAAGAAAGGGAAAAGGAAAAACGTTCCCAGGTCCATTGGCTTATATTTTCCTGTATAAGTTTGATTTCCAATTGTTTATGAAAACAAGCCATGCATGCTTGTTGTTCGGTAATATTCCCGGCAAACAAGGTGGCCGTTTTTTTACAGACAGGACATTCCCTTTGAAGGATTTTCCAGGGCTCCATGTCATGAATCTGATCAAGACGTATCATCATTATTCTCATAGCATTATTCTCATAGCATTACTCTCCCAGCAATAAATCGATATCAGCTTCCTCCATCTGTTTGATGGAGGCATTGTCACTGGCAATGAGGGAGTCAAACAATTCTTTTTTCTTCGCCTGGAGCTTAAGAATTTTCTCTTCAATGCTGTTCCGTGCAATGAGGCGGTAACTGAACACGGTATTTTTCTGGCCCATCCTGTGGGCCCGGTCAATGGCCTGGTTTTCAGCGGCCAGGTTCCACCAAGGATCAAATAAAAACACATATTCCGCAGCCGTTAGATTCACCCCCAGTCCCCCTGTTTTCAAAGTCATCAACAGGGCCTGGCAGGTATCATCCTCCTGAAACCGTTCCACAACATGGCTTCGGTTACGGGTGGCCCCGGTCATGACCAAATGATCAATTCCAGCAGCTTCCATGTCCTTGGAAACGCACTCCAGGGAATGAAGATAATTAGCAAATACCAGCACCTTGTGTTTGCCGGCCACGGCATCTGCCACATGGTCCATGAGAATTTCTCGTTTGGGAGAGATGATCTTATTATCGCTCTTGATTTCGGGAATGGAAGCGATCTGGCGAAGCTCTCCCATGGCCTGGAGGATAAAAAGCTTGGATTTTTTCAGCCCCTTGGATTGGATCTCTTCTTTAATGGCTCTTTTGTACATCAGCCGTCTCTGGTTATAAAGACGGGCCTGCTCTTGGGTCATATCCACATAAAGCGTTTGTTCCATTTTATCTGGAAGATCCTTTAACACTTCGGTTTTAAGCCGTCTCAGCACAAAGGGGTAAATCTTTTTTTTTAATTCTTTTACTACGGCTTTGTTATCCCCTTTCTGGATGGGATTCAGGTAATTTTTTGTAAAATCAGCAGTGGTGCCAAACATGGCTGGATTTAAAAACCGAAACAAGGCATAGAGTTCCCCAATGTTGTTTTCAATGGGGGTTCCACTCAGGGCAAGGCGGTGGTCTGCCTGCAAGAGCATAACCGCCTTGGAAGTTTTGGCATTAATATTCTTGATATTCTGGGACTCATCCAGGACAACCATATGAAAGGGTTCTTCTTTTAATTGTTCAATGTCATTTCTCACCATGGCATAGGTGGTCAAAATAATATGGTGTGTCAGGATTGTTTTGATATCCCGGGTCTGACCATAGTAACGGGCAAAGGAGAGCTTGGGTGCAAATCGGTTGAGTTCATTTTCCCAATTAAACAAGAGCGTCTTGGGCATGACGATAAGGGTTGGCAGCTTTTGGCCAGGATAGACGGAAGCCAGAAGGGCAATGGCCTGGATGGTCTTTCCAAGTCCCATATCATCGGCAAGACAGCCGCCTAATTTGTGCTTGTAGAGATAGGATGCCCATTGAACCCCTTGTTTCTGGTACCCCCGAAGAGTGGCATTGATGGCAGGCATTCGTTTTTTGGAATTTTTTAATTGGTTAAATCCCAGAAAAATTTTCCGGGACTGGTTAAAGGCCTCTTTGGCAATTTTCTCTCCAATGAGTTCTTCCACCAGGGGAAGGTCAAAAAAAGAGACCTTTATCCCGGATTTTTGTTTCTTGAAAATCCGGGCCAGCTTTTCCATGTATTCAGGGTTGATAACAGCGCTGGACCCGTCGCTCAACCGTACATAAGAATCTTTTTGATATTGTTTCAAGACATCATTAATGGTAAATTTTTCCCCGGCAAGGGTGAGGTTCGCATCTCCTTCAAGAAAATCAATGCCGTGGGCAAGGCGCAAATCCAGTTGGGGTTGAACATATTTCACCTTATAGGATTTGAGTTTTTCCGCCCCCATAACCGTGTACCTCGACAGCAGGGAGGAAAGTTCCAGGGTGATAAAGCGCTTTGCCAGATCCGGCTCAATGATGATAAAATTGTCCTGGATAAAAATAGCCTTGTCCTGTTTCAGGGCGCGGGCATGACGCTTTAAGGCCTTGTGGACATCATTAAAGCAAGCAGCAATATCACCGTGGACCAAGGGGCTTAAGGTAATGGTTTTTTCCATCTCATTGACCGATACGAGGCGATCCATTTCAAAATTATCAAAAAAATCAGGAGAAAACCCAGGATAGGTGGCCGATACCCTTAAGTGCAGGGATTGATCCTTTGCAACATTTTCAAATATCACGGCAGGCCGGGTTTTTTTAGGATCTCCCTTGATAATAGTGTATCCGGAATAGGCTATCTCAACATTGATGAGGTTAGAAAACAATAAGGTCAGGTATTGTTCCAGAAGATCTAAATTTAAGGTGGTTTCAAACAAAGACAGTGAATCAAAGCCTTTACCAAGCGGTTTGACGCAATAGATGGTATGGCCTGAAAGTATGTGGGTCTCTGTCACAGGGACCAAAGATAAGATATGTTTTGAATCATGCCACAGCCCCATGGCGGTTTCAAGCCCGTTATCCTTTTGCACGATGGTGAGTCTGACCCGGGCATTTCCTGGGGCGAGCTCTATTTTTTTCCCTTTTTCATCAATAAAATGATCTGAAGAAAAAAGCAGAGAAAGCAGATAATCATTCCCATTGAGATAGAATCGGTTATCGGGTTGTTCTTCCCAGTCAATGGTGAAAGCATCTTGTTCTTTTACCCTGCTGATTTCTTTTAAAATGCTTCGTTCAGGGCCGGAATAAAATTCATAGCCCGGGTTTACCTCTTTTCCGGAACCATCAATAATGGCAAGAGATATTCCCTTTTTTGTCGGAACCATTCTAAAGGCCAGAGTTTCCGGAACCGTAAAATTGCGTATAACCGGACTTGTTTTTCGTAACACCTCAAACAGGGTGTCAATTTTTTGAACCATTTTTATACCCGATATTCCCCAAAACTTTTTTTTAAAATACTTGAGACAGGGTTATACTGTTTTACACCCCATAGATCAATCTTTTGATTGATAAGATAGTGTTGTCAATGATATTGCGTTACACCCTGATTTTTTTGTAATAGGCAGATTATTATAACTTATAATGACATATCTTCTTAGAGTTGACTATACTGACTGGTCAGTATATGTTTGGGGCTGGAATGATGATTTAAAACAGGGTAGGATAAAATAATGCTAAAACGAGTATCAATTCATGCGCAGACACCTATAAGTCTAACCCTTTCCCGGTTAAAATCGAGAAGGGTATACCTGTCAACTTTTCATCATATAGTCTGTTTTTTTATCATTATTGATGATGATACCATAGGGGCAGTCAAATTCATTGACAAAATCTCTTAAGGCACGAAAATGTCTGGAATGAACATTTTGCGTATGTTTAATTTCAAAGGGGATGAGACCGAATTTTCCCTCTATAACTAAATCAACCTCAGCCCCACCGGATGTGCGATAATAATATGCTACGTATTGAATACCTGCGGCATTTAGGGTTCTCAATAATTCTTCAATTACCATCCCCTCCCAGCTAAAACCCATCTGCGGATGAGCGAGTAATCGTTTATGTGAGGGAATTTGCAAAATGTGATGTAAAAGCCCTGTATCCCTAAAATAGCCCCTGGGGTGTTTTGAGACCCTTTTGACGGTATTTTTACTGTAGGCAGGAAGGGTACGCCAGAGAAAAGTTCCATGGGCAATACGGAAGTAATCCTTCATGGTTGGCTGAGATACATCCAGAATTTTTGCAATATTTGAATAGTTTATAATTGAACCGGAACAACCGGCCAGCAATTCCACAAAACGGCGAAAGCGTACAGCATTGAGATTGGGAAATTGCCGTGCAATATCCCGTTCAACGTATGTTTTTAGATATTGTTCATTCCAAACCTCTCTGAATCTTCCCGTGTCACGCAGCCAGGATTCGGGATAGCCGCCTTCAAACCAATATCTATCAATTGCCGGGTTAATATAATCCCTGGCTGAATCAGCCAGTTGCAGGATATCGGTTGTAATCAGCCCGCAATTCCAGGTCAAAAATTTCCCGGTCATCAGAAAACATCTGTATCAGAGTGCTTTTCCCGGTCTGTCTGGCACCGATCAGCACCACACAGGGAAAATAACCGAGATATTCATGTATAAGTTGTTGATATTGTCTTTTCATACCATGCAAAACAAAACAACGGCTTTGAAAATACAAGGTAAAAAAAGTTTTTATTTTCAAAATGACTGAGTTCTGATCCAACAATATTCCGGGTTGAAAAGAGAATTAGTCGAACATTGGTATTGCTGAAAATTGCTAACCATTGCAATTACCATCGGTGCACCACATTTAGGTAATTTCATCTACCAATTCTCCTATTCTGTCTCAAGATTCATTAATTCTTTAAGATTTTTTTTCACAATCTCTTGATCTTTGGCGGCAAGACCACCAATCTTTTTTACAATAAGGCGACTATCCAGTGTAAATAACTTCATGCGAACCTTAGATGGTGCAGGAAGCCCGGCTTTTTTGATACTGCCTATCTTCGCATCAAGCGGCCAATCAGGATTTTTAGCACTGGTTATCATGGCCATAACGCAATTTTGAGTTTCATCATTAAATCGAACATGGTCTGACAACACCAAAGCTGGCCGCCTCTTATCCGTATCTTGATCAGTAAATGGAAAAGGAACCACCACAACGTCAAAAATTTTATAAGCCACAATAAGCCTCTTCATCGTTTTTAGAAGACCATTCAGAAAGTGTACCCTCAAGAGCTTTAGCAAATTCAAAATCAATTGGTGTTGCTTTGCGGATAATAACCTTTTTGTTTTCATTGACTTCAAATGCCACAGAATCGCCGGGGTGCAGCCCCAATAATTTTCTGATCTGCCCCGGTATAGTGGCTTGACTCTTAGTTGTCAGTTTGCTTGTATTGATTGCGAGTTTCATTTTGTCACCTTTCTTAATTATCATTATGGATGTATTGTATTACAGTATTACTGTAATATCAAGCAAGGATATCATATTCTTTCCGGGGGCAGTAAATGTTGGCGCTGCTCCACCAGATCCTTTAGAAGTGCCTCCCACACAGGATGGACTTTCGACCTGTGCAGGGTTCTGAATCCGGGCAGCTACTTTTTTGTGGGAATGTCTGAAAATCTTCATGGGTTTGAACACAGCCTGAAAATAGTTACCCAAGTGGATATAAAAAAAATAAACACAAAAACGCAGGATTCATTGTATAAGATCAGTCCGGTTTCTGGGGGGTTGACTAAACTGACCAGTCAGTATATTTGTGGAGTTGCAATCGTCACTTTAAAACAGGTAGGGATAAAATGAAAGATGCCATTCATCTACTGACCTATGACATTGGTACCACCGGTGCTAAAACTTGTCTTTTCAAGCTTGGGAAAAATTTGGAATTGATGGACGCAGAGGTGGTGGGGTATCCCCTTATTACCACGCCGGACGGAGGGTCTGAACAAAGAGTTGACGACTGGTGGAAGGCAATTTGCCAGGGGTCTCACGCGGTTTTGTCCCGGGAAAATTGTCCCAAAGAAAAGATTGCGGCCATTTCTTTTTGCTGCCAGATGCAGGCCCTGGTTTTGGTGGATAAAGCTGGCCAGGCCGTCCGGAACCCCATGGGCTATATGGACGGACGGGCCACCAAGGTTTTTAAAGAAAATTTTGCCTGCGGCTTTCCCAAAATAGAAGGGCTCAATGCCGTTAATCTGCTCAAATCCCTTTATATTACCGGCGGGGCAGCCGCAACCGCCAAGGATCCCCTTTGGAAGTACACCTGGGTTCGTGAAAATGAGCCGGAAAATTTTGCCCGGGTTTACAAATGGCTGGATGTCAGGGATTATCTATCCTTAAGATGCACCGGCAATTTTGCCATGACCCGGGACTCTGCCCATTTAACCTTTATTTACAATACCCGGCCGGGCCGAGAGTGCTGGTCCAAAAGTCTGTGCAAAAGTTTTAATGTCAACCCGGGTCATTTGCCAAGGGTCCAGGAGGCCACGGATAGGTCCGGAGAACTGTGCGCCAGGGCGGCAAAGGATCTGGGGCTTACAACGGGAACTCCGGTCTTTGGTGGGGGAGGGGACATCTCGTTGATTCCCATTGGGTCCGGCTGTTTAAATCTCAATGATACCCATATCTATGTGGGAACCTCGGGTTGGGTGGTTGCCAATGTTGATCGAAGAATGGTGGATTTGAAAAATTTTACGGCCTCTATTTGTGGTGCGATTCCCGGTCATTACAATTATGTGGCAGAACAGGAAACATCGGGTCTGTGCCTTCAATGGGTTCGGGATCACCTGGCCCTAGATGAGATAGGTGTTTATCTGAAGGAAAATGAGACCCATGATGTTCTGGAAAATAATGATCTCTATGATTTAATGAATGAAAAGGTATCACAGATAGCGCCGGGATCAGGGGGGGTGATTTTTACTCCCTGGCTCCATGGAAATCGCTCCCCCCGGGAGGATCCCTTTGCCCGGGGCATGTTTTTTAATATTGGGCTGAATACAGGGAAAAGGGCATTAATTCGGTCTGTGCTTGAGGGGATCGCATTCCATAAGCGGTGGATGCTGGAAGCCATTGAAAAAAAGGTGCCCAAACAGGACAGCTTGCGGTTTGTGGGGGGAGGTGCCAAGTCAACAATTCTTTGCCAGATCATGGCCGATATTACCGGTCACAAGATAGAGGTTCCAAAAGACCCCCAGAATGTCGGGGCAGCCGGTGCTGCCATTATCTGCGGGCTGGGGCTTGCGGCCATTCCATCGGTGGAAAACGCCAAGGAGCTGATTCCTATTTCTTCCACCTATACCCCGGACAGCCAAACCCGGGATCAATACAACCGGATGTTTCGGGTATTTAAACAGCTTTATCACCAGAACAAAAAATTATTTTGGACCTTAAATACCTAGCCGTTGAGACGCCGGGATCACCGAATGTTAAGCCGTGAACCCAGGATTTGGTGCCACAAGTCCTGTGGAAAGGATGGTGAAAACCGTTTCACTGATAAGATCAATTGTGTCCTTGGGATCCTCCAGATGATTTGCGCACAGGGTATCAATCATGCCCACGGCAGCCAGGGCAGACAGGTGGTGGGGCAGGGGCCGAAGATACCCTTTTTCTTCACCGGTTTTTAAAATATCTTCAATAAAGTGGATGAATTCTTTTCGAACCTCTTTGATTTCCACCAGCACCTGGTCATCAATGCTGCTGGACATTTCATTGGCGTAAATCCGGCTCACTTCACTATGGGAGATATAGAGGCGGACAATGCAGGCGACAAGTTTTTTCAGATGGGCCATAAAGGGCAGATCCGATTCAAGTTCTTCTTTGATTTGGGCCATTATTTTGTTAAGGCCCTGGGTGACGGTGGCAGAGAAGAGTTTGGATTTACTGGAAAAATTATAATAGAGGGTGCCTTTGGCAACCTTAGCCCGGACAGCGATCTCATCCATTGTTGCCTGGTGAAACCCTTTTTGGGAAAAAACAATGCTGGCAGCCCCAAGGATCTGGTCTTTTTTGAGTTCTTTTTTCATGGGGCAGTTATATTTTATGGGCTGAGCCCTGTCAATTAAAAAAACTGACCGGTCAATACAATGAATAAACCACTGTTTTGCATACTCGGAT
>CAYWNB010000028.1:0-9280 GCA_964459195.1 uncultured Desulfobacula sp. | reverse complement strand
TTGCTTGAAAGTGTCGGACACCCGGTTGCCATCAATCCCACAAAACAGCTTGCCGCCTATGCCAACGAACGGGGGTGGCCCCTATATCGGTTTTAGTGAGTGGCCAGGGGACTTTTGGGCTACTCAGGATAAAGGGTATTGAGAAAGGTTTCAACCTCCTGGAACACTTCTTTGGCAATGGGTCCCCGGATAATCCCGTGGAGGTGAAAATCAATTTCCCTGTAATAGGAATGCCTACGATTGATACGCTGGAAAATTTTCTTTCCGCTTTGCCCATTCACCTTTGGATCGTTTTTGCCCTGGATAATCAGGGAGGGAATCTTAAGGGTTGAAAGGGAATTGTAGACTTTTCTCATGAGGGCTTTTACCTCCACAATGCCGTGTATGGGACAGCGGTGGTAATTGATGTGGGGATTGTCCGGATGGTTTTGTGCATATTTTTTTGCCAGTCGGGGCATGCCCAATTGGATCGCAACTTGATTCCATATATGGAGAATTTCCACAAAATTTGTGGAGACCCCTTTGAATTTAAGGGGGGCAGAGACGGATATGACCCCGTCAAACGCAGTGGGGTTTTGGATGGCCTGGTAAAGCGCAAGTCCCGCCCCGGTTGAAAAACCGCCGATCACCATTCGTTTGCAGCAGGTTTTGAGGATATCAATTCCGCGATCCACGGATTCCATCCATTCGCCATAATGCCGGGTCGAAAGATCAATTGGAGAGGTGCCATGTCCGGCAAGCCTTGGCCCATAGACGGTATATCCCTTTGAATATAAAAGTTGAGCCCATTGCCGAACCTCTTCCGGCGCTGCCATTAAGCCGTGGACCAGAAGAATCCCCGCCTTTGGTGAAGCATTGCGTAAAAGAAAGGGTTCTCCAATATTTTTTGGCTTTGTTTCGCCGTTTAAAAAATGGGCTTGATACTCCCGTTTAAAACGCTGGCATTCCTCGTCAAGAAGATCCTTGCCTATCACCCCTCTTCCTTTTTTTATCGGGTTAGGTGCGTTTATTTTTTAACCTGCTGCTGGTGTCTGCTGAACTCATTTAGACCTGTCGCTATGGGGTTGCTTAATTTAAGCGTAGGTAACAATTTCAAAATAGAGCCGATAAATCATGGCATAGTGGAGGACACCGCCGATGAGAATCAGGACATGAAACAATTCATGAAAACTAAATATTCCCGGCACAAGCCGGGGTCTTTTAAGGGCATAAATTAGACCGCCCAGGGTAAAGGCAGTCCCACCGGCAAATAATAACACCTCCTGGGATAGGGACATGTTTGAAAGTATTTGTTTCATGGGAAGAAGGACGGACCAGCCCATGATAATGTATATGAGCACATAAAGAGCCCTGGGTGCCCGGGGGAAAAACAATTGGGAGATGACCCCAAAGCCCACCAGCCCCCACTGGATACCGATCATGGTCCAGCGCCAATTTCCTTCCAGGCAAAAGTAACAGATGGGGGTGCAGGTTCCGGCGATCATAAAAAAAATAGCCAAACGGTCCATTTTCCGCCAAAAGGAAAGCTCATTGTCTTCCTTTTTAAATCTATGGTAAAGGGAACTGGCAGAAAAAAGGAAGACACAAGATAGTCCGTAAATAATGGCTGTGATCAGCATGGAGGCTGAATGGCTTGCTACCCTTGCCAAATAGATGGTTCCCACAAGGGCTGCAATACCCCCTGCCAGATGGGAATAAAAATTAAAGGATTCCTGCAGTCTGACGCCCATATCTTCTCCTTTTCAGGTCCCCCTTATGTATCTGCCAGGGGGAATGGTTCATAAAATTTATAGCTCAATTATAACTCAAAATAATACTATTTTATAGTCATAAAATACAAGGGAAATTGTAGGATTACATTTGTTTTACATCTATTTGTCTAGATGCCAGGATCATTTTTGATTCTTTGAGGCCCAGGCTCAGGAGAATATTAATAAGGGCAAGGCCGATGAATATCATCATGGCAGGGGTTATACCCACTAAATTCATAAAAACAATGAACAGGATTCCAGACACCTGCCCTGTGAAAAGGAGCAGGCCCTGGGAGATGGATTCAGGTGCGGGGCGTGTGACTTCTGCACAATATTGAAACCCGACCGGAGCCCCTGCCCCCAGAAGAAAGAAACCCAGTATAAAGGAAGAAATCAAAAGCAAAGGATAATGGGTGAAAAAGGCCAGCCCTATAATGCCCGGTGTTGCCCCGGCCATTGCCATACAGATGAAGGCCTTGCGGCGTTTAAGTTTATCAGAAAATACTGGCAGTATCAATGCGCCGATAATGCCAGCCACCAGCATGATGCCGCCGATGATACCTGTTTGATCCATGGTGAGGCCCTTGGTTTGACAAATCTGATCAATGCAGGTGCTGATGGCATTAAATAACCCCAGGCCGATGAAAAAAATCGGAAACAGATACTTCATGTCCGGTTGGAAGAAAATCTGTTTAACATTTTTGGCGACGCTTAGATTCTCTTTATGTTCAATGATTTCAGGTGGGGTGGGGGGCCTTTCCCTTAAGAAAATAAGCAGGATGATAGCCCCGGCACAAGATATCAGGCCATAGGTCATCAACATGGGGGATAGATCATATACCCCACTTATATCTGTCTCAATCATCAATGGGGTGGCGATCATTACAATGATAATCCCTAAAAATTGCGCCAGGGTCGCAATCCCCACGGCAAGGGCTCTTTCCAGTAGCGGAAACCATTGGACGGCTACTTTTGTGGCCGCATTTAAAATAAAGGGCTGGGCAATGGCAAGCCCTGTCTGGGCGATGACCACCAGGGTATAGTCACCGGGAAAAAACCCTTTCATGAGTCCAAAAATACCCGTCAGAATGGCCCCGATCCCCAAGCCAATCTTAATTCCAAAGGTATCAATAATATAGGAGGCTGGAATACAGACCAGGAGAAAAACCCCCATGAAGATCAGGGAGAGAAAATCAATCTGGAGGGCAGATACATTATAAAAGAGCCTGGCTTCCCGGGCAACCGATGCAAAGGTCAGCCATTGTATCTGGATAATGGCCGAAATCAGGGCAAAAACAAAAAGCACCACCCAGCGGTATGGATATACGTGAATTTTCTCTTCCAGCATCGTTGTCTCTCCTTTTTGCAGTTTAGAAATGAGTGAATTGCAAAACTGACTGGTCAGTCTGGAACTCTATATTTAAGAGTCGGTGATGTCAACAATAAATGAAGCCAGGGCCAATGGATCGTTCGCCCAATCAAATCAACGTCCGATAATGATACCCAGGGCTTCCAGATATCTGGCAAAGAGTTCATCTTTTTCCGGCAGGATCACAAGATGGTGCTCTCCTGCGGGCAGACAAAGGGGGCTCATTTTTTTGTCAGTCAATATCTGTTTGCGGATTTCCCTGTTGCAGGCCAGCAATGTTGCCTTTCCTTTTTCCACAACTGCTGAGCTTCGCTCTTCGGCATTTTTAAACAATTTTTCAAGTGGTTTTCCCGGGTTTTTCAAAGAGATCTGATCGATAAATCCTTTAATCTCCTTGAGTGTCTCTCCTTGTTTAAGGGCATTGAGCAAAGAGGTCAGTGACAGGTGCCAGCGGCCCACTTCTATCTGCCCTGCAATTTTGTCAAGATAAAGGCTATGATCCGGAGTTGGTATTCCTTTACCCGTATATAGGATATCTGTGTCATGGATTTCAAAATCATGGGTATCCATGGCACCATAGGAAGGTGAAAGCCCAAGAACATAGGCCCCAAGATCATTGAGCCGGATCTGCATCAGACCGTCACACTGGCTTAAGAAAGGCTCCTCATCTGCTCCCCAGCAGGATCTGAATTCTGGTCTGGCATCCTCAGGATGTTTATATGAAACATCCAGAAGCCCTAGGGTGGCGCAATATTCAAAAAGATAGATCAGCAGATATCTCAATTGTAAAAGAGGCCAGGTATCAGAATAGTCCAGAAGGCCGTAATGGGGATCACCAAAATAGAGTTTCCAGTCGTAGTTGGTCATTTCAAAGGTATAAGATTCAGACAACATGAATCTTTCAACTTCATCCATTGTAATCCATCGGCCCAGGGTAAGGCAGGTCAGTGCATCATTGATCACGGGTCGGCGGCGGACGGGCGATGTCATGGTGCGTCCTTTGGCAGCTTTTTGTCCCTTGACAGCGGTCACCCGGGAGTATTCATCAATGAGTTTGGTTTTTTCCCATTTCCCCCATATTGTTTTAATTCCCTGGGCTAGATCTTTTTTCAATGCAGTGGTGCCGGCTCGGGTCAGTTTGAGAAGATTTCCGTCAATGGTGGCAAGGCCTCCCCCCTGGAGCAGCAGGGGCCAGGCAAAGGCCTGCATGGGGCCAAAATTCTCATCATAAAAATCCCCGTCACACAGGCTGGCTGAAATTTTTTTAAGGGTGGCAGCCGTGGCACGGCCTGTCTTTGGGCTGACCCTGATTTTATTTCCCTCCACCATGGTCAGCAATGTGTTCAGATTCATACAGGCGGCATGGGCTGTTTCTCTTGCAGTTAAATTCGGGGTTTTGGCAAGTTTTCCATAATGGAGCTTTTCAGGTACAGGCATATTGATTTTTTTTTCCAGGACAGCCATCAAATCCCTGGGGATTTTTCCATTAATAAAAAACAGATATAGTAAATGCATTTCGTCCCTGCCCCTTGCGGTGTACAACTGGGGAACAGTGCCATATTTGGCATAAAATTGCTCGCTTTTATAACAGCCATCCCAGTTGTGAACAGCCTCGGCAAGTGCATTGATTGCCATGGGATCAAAATCAGCAATAAGGGTATCAATATTTTTAAAAACCAAGGATGTGATATGTTCCACTAACTCGACCTTGCGTGTAGGATTTTTTTTACTGATTTGTTTGGCCAGGGACTTGAGTTGATCCACTTTGTAACTATCATCCAACGCCTGCTTAAGCGTATTGTAATCTCCTTGAAATTGTGCCATTATTTCCCCTTTGTTGTGGTGATCTGTAAAGATCTGATCGGAAGATCTGATTGCCTTTTAAACATAAAGTGTATCAATACCATAAGAAACAATGGCTGGTAAATATGAAAAAAAAGAACCCTACCCCTGACGGGTGTTTTCAGCAACTTTCCCCTGTTTTAAAAACAATGGTCCACATCCTTGGGATTCAGGCGTCTGAATTAATGCAGAAGGATATGATCACCTGCCTTAATGCCCTGGGACTTAGAGATGAAAAAAATCTGCCCTTTGTGCTCAAAACCATTCAGCCCCTTGTAAAGGAACTTGAGCAACAGGGCCTTCTCATTCGAAAACAAAAAGGGCAAACCTGCCCTGAATCACTGAGGTCAACAGCTGTTAGGGATGCAGTACTGGCAGGTCAGTTCAAGAAGATATCCTTGGTTCTTCTGAGAATCAACCCCTTTAAAACAATGCATACGGGTTTTTATTTTCGGAAGATCGGAGAAGTCTACAGGGCACTCCAGATGGCAGTTTATGGCGGTGAAACCCATGTCGATATGGATGAAGTATATAGGTCCGGTGCCTTTTATTTCCCCATGGAATTTCGAGAAAACCATCCTTTCCTGGTCCTGTTTAACCGACCTTTTTACCCCTTGGTTTTTGATTGTATCAATGACCCTGAAATAAGATTAAAAACCCTTGAATATATTCTGGCTGCGGCTGAAAAGAATCTGGAGCCGGTCCAAGATGCGCTTGAATATGGTGTGCAGATTTTGTCCAAAACACCTGGGTTTAGAGAAAACCATACCGCAATGGCGTGTCTGTTATTCAGGGGGGAAATTAATCTTCACCAAAAGTTTGCTGTCAAGGTTAAAGACGCATCGACCCGTTCAGCCCAGATGGGATGGTCCCAAATGCTTTGTGGTAACAATGATGGAGCCTTGAGCTGTTTTAAGGATGCCCTGGCAACCCTAAAAAAAAATACCCGCAAAAGAAAAATTTTTTTGCCCGGATATCAGGGCCTGTTTTTTTTGTTTGCCCTGCTAAAAAGTAACTCAGATCAAGACCACAGGGATGCACTAGTTTATATTGATATGGTTGCAAAGGATGAACATCCCTGTGTGCCGATCATGGTGGCCATGAAAACCCTGTTCCATGATAAGCTTGGGATTGCTGATGTGGTGGATGATGCCCTTGAAAACGCCATTGGAGCAGATGGGCTTGTCATTTCTTTCTTAAGCATTCTTGTCCTAAGCTGGATAGATAAAAAAAGAGCAGCAGACCACGTGCCAATGCTTGCGCATATCAGGGAAAAAGCTTTTCAATCAGGCCACAGATGGATAGAGGCTGAAACAGGGGCACTTCTTGCTGATTTGGGTAAAAAAGTTAAAATCAATGAAGGCAGTTCACAAAAAATTCATAAAGAGTGCGGTACCAAAACCCTTACGGCAATGGTTAAACCCATTGCCCTTTGGGAAAAACATCTTAATTCCCTGATTCATATAGGGGAAGGGCTCAGCCAGGAGCCAGAAGCCAAAGCAGACCTCCGCAGCCAACGCCTTGTTTGGCTTTTACAGCACAGCGAAAAATATAATACCTGCCATATCACCCCCCGCCTCCAGAAATGGCAAAAGGGCAAAGCCTGGACAAAGGGAAGAGCTGTGGCTTTGAAAAACCTGTATGAAAATTATCCGACCATGGAGGGGCTCACTGATCAGGACAGACAGGTGGCAAGCACCATTGTTGAGGAGTCCTTCAGAAGCGGCTATCGGTATTCCTATCGCCAGATCGAGTACCGCTTTGATGGGGACAAGGCGTTGCCTGCCCTTGCCGGTCATCCCTTTGTTTTTCTTGAGGATGCCATGGAAAGCCCTGTGGAGATAGTCATGGGAGAGCCTGAAGTAAGTTTTCGCATTCAAAATGGGAAAATAAAGGTCCAAATGCACCCCATGCCGATCTTTGAAGATTACCGTGCGCTCATGGTCAGGGAAACACCTTCCCGCTTTAAACTGATTCGGTTCTCTGAAAAACATTTGAAAATTGCGCGGATACTGGGTGAAAAAGGGCTGAATCTGCCTGAACGTGGACAAGCGCTGGCAACCCAGGCCATTTCCTCCATTTCCTCACTGGTTGTTGTGAACTCAGATCTTGCTGCCGGGGGAAGCGGGCATATCAGGGAGATGGAGTCTGACCCAACCCCCCATGTCCATGTGATGCCGTGCCGGGAAGGGATTAAGATTGAACTTTTGATCAGACCCTTTATGGATGCGGGTTCCTATTTTAAACCCGGCCGCGGGGGCATCAATGTGTTTGCCGAGATCAAGGGCGAAAAAGTACAGGCCATCCGCAATTTGAACCTTGAACGAGAACGATCCCATGCCGTGATTGTCCAATGTCCCACCCTGAATCTTCTTGAGGAAATCGGCGGGCAGTGGCAGGTGGAAGATCCTGAAGATGCTCTTGAGCTTCTTTTCGAGCTGAAAAACCAAGAGGAAAATATCATCATTGAATGGCCCCAGGGAGAAAAGATGCGGGTAAGATCCCAGGTCTCCTTCAACAACTTTACGCTGAATGTTACAAAAGATCGGGAATGGTTCAAGGCTTCCGGCATATTAACCATTGACGAGAATTTGACACTTGGTCTGACCGAGATCATGAAACTCATCGATAAACCCCTGGGTCGATTTCTCCCCATGGATGACGGTACATTTTTGGCCATTACCCTTTCCCTCAAAGAGAGGCTTGAGGAGCTAAAGGCCTATTCCACTCCCCATGGAAAAGGATTTCGATTTGCTCCCCTGGCAGCCCCTGCCATTGAAGAACTCACCTGTCAGGTGGGATCATTGACGAGTGATAAGGCCTGGAAAGAACATTGTAAAAGACTCAAAGAGGTTATAACGCCCGAACTTCCCGGAACCCTGCAGGCCAGTCTCAGGGATTACCAGAAGGAGGGCTTCAATTGGCTGGCCCAGCTTGTCCACTGGAAGGTGGGGGCCTGCCTGGCCGATGACATGGGGCTTGGTAAAACGGTTCAGGCACTTGCCGCTATTTTGCTGCATGCCGGCGACGGCCCGACGCTTGTGGTGGCCCCCCTGTCGGTGATGGCCAATTGGCAGGAGGAGTGCCAACGCTTTGCCCCCACACTCAATCCCATTGTATTTGGCCCCGGAGATCGGCAAAATTTTCTGGATGACCTTGCGCCCTTTGATCTTGTGATCTCAAGTTATGGTCTTCTTCCGGTGGAGGCCAAAAAATTGGCTGGCGTGGAGTGGCAGACCATTGTACTGGATGAGGCCCAGGCCATAAAAAACATGAAGACAAAACGTTCCAAAGCCGCCATGCAGCTCAATTCCAGATTCAGGATGATCACGACTGGAACTCCTGTGGAAAATCACCTGGATGAGTTATGGACACTTTTTAACTTTCTTAATCCCGGCCTTCTTGGCAGCTTCAGTCATTTTAAGGATTCCTTTGCGATTCCCATTGAACGGGATCAGGACAGAAACGCCTCGGGAAGACTGAAAAAACTGATCCGCCCCTTTATTTTGCGCCGCATGAAAACCCAGGTACTCAAGGAACTCCCGGAAAAGACAGAGATCACCCTTCAGGTGGAGATGAACCGGGATGAAAGTCTTCTCTACGAGGCCCATCGTCTTAAGGCCATTGAGACCATCGAAAAGGCGGATGATAAACCAGGCCGAAAACATCTGCGGGTTTTGGCTGAGTTAACCAAACTGCGGCAGCTTTGTTGTAATCCTGCCCTGGTTATTCCCGATACAGATATTACAAGTTCCAAGCTTAAGGTTTTTGGAGATATGGTGGAAGAGTTGCTTGAAAATAAGCATAAAGCGCTTGTTTTCAGCCAGTTTGTCGGCCACCTTGCCATCCTGCAAAATTTTTTGGACGCAAAAAAAATAAGTTACCAATATCTGGACGGATCCACACGGGTCAAGGAACGCCGGAAGAGGATCAACGCATTTCAAAACGGAGAGGGAGATCTGTTCCTGATCAGCCTCAAAGCAGGCGGTTTTGGTTTAAATCTCACGGCAGCCGATTATGTCATTCACATGGACCCTTGGTGGAATCCGGCTGTTGAGGATCAGGCCTCAGACCGTGCGCATCGAATCGGTCAGACCCGGCCGGTAACCGTATATCGTCTGGTGGTCAAAGGCTCCATTGAGGAACAGATTCTTAATTTGCACAAGGAAAAACGAGACCTTGCACAAAGCCTTTTGACCGGAAGTGATATGGCCGGTAAACTTTCAGCTGAAGATCTGCTTGGGCTTTTAAGGCACCCAGTATAAGGAATCGGGATAAAAAATTGAGATAACTTCCTGGGGGACTGCCTGGACTCTTA
>CAYWNB010000027.1:10279-25556 GCA_964459195.1 uncultured Desulfobacula sp. | reverse complement strand
GTTACAATTTATCGTGGGCACAGCGGATCAGGCTAGTGGTATCCGCCCAGGAAATGCATTCATCTGTAATGGAAACCCCATATTTCAGGTTGTCAGGACCATTGCAGCAGCGTTGGTTGCCCTCAAAGAGGTTGCTTTCCAGCATCAGGCCTAGGATGCCATGGTTGCCGTCCAGTCGCTGGTCTATGGCGCTTTTGAATACAAAGGCCTGACCCTTGAATTTTTGACCTGAGTTGTCATGGGAACAATCGATTATCACCGCATTGAGAAGCGCCTTATCCCTGAGTATCGTCAGGGCCTTACCAACAGAGACCGGATCGTAATTCGGGGTGGCTCCCCCCCGGAGGACCAGGTGGCCATAGGGGTTGCCCGTGGTGCTGACAACCGAGGAATGTCCATCAGGGTCAATACCTAAAAAATGCTGGGGGGCACCCGCTGCCTGAATGGCATTTATGGCTGCTGACAGGCTGCCGTCTGTGCTGTTTTTGAACCCCACGGGCATGGAAAGGCCAGAGGCCATCTCCCTGTGGGTCTGGGATTCCGTGGTCCTGGCACCAACGGCCACCCAGGTTAAAAGGCCAGCAATATACTGGGGGGTGATGGGGTCTAAAATTTCCGTAGCAGTGGGCAGTCCCATTCGATTGATTTCGATGAGCAGAGACCGGGCTTTCCTCAGCCCCTGGTCCACATTGTAAGAGGCATCAAGATCCGGGTCATTGATCATGCCTTTCCAGCCAACCGTGGTCCGGGGTTTTTCAAAATAAACCCGCATAATCAGATTGATCTTGTCCTTGACCTCTTCCCGGAGAGCCGTCATTTTTTCGGCATATTCCAGGGCGGCATCCGTGTCGTGGATGGAGCAGGGGCCGGATATGACCAGAAGGCGCTTGTCCTTTCCCCGTAAAATGTTTTCCACATCTTTTCGTCCTTTAATCACGGTTTTGGCAACTTCCTGCGTGACGGGGAATTCTTCTTTGATGAGGGCCGGAGAGGTCAGGGGCTTGAATTCTTTTACATTGACATCATAGGTTTGTTTCATGGTGGTTTCCTTTGCAGTGTTGTATACCGCCCCAGCCACAAAACAAAAAAGCCGTAGGCGGTTTGCCTGCGGCTTTCATTATTTAAAAATAAAAATCAGCGCAACACAGGCAGCCAGGTATAAAAATAATACCTAAAATAAAAGTTGTCTGTGTCGTAAAAATTCATCGGTTCACTCCTGTTATAATTTTTCAGCAGACCATATTTGGAGTAACATGTCAAGAAATTTAATTGTTCCAAATCTGCCGTCTATTTGCGGCTGAAAACTTTCGACTTTTGGATGATTTTAATCGAGTTGTTTTCAATAATTCAATTATCTGATACAAGCTATAGATTAAACTTGCAAAGGGTTGAGGTCGAGTGGTAACCGGATCTGGTTGAAAATTTGGCAGATCCATGGAGTGCAGATCAACGACTGATCAATAACAGCGGATTTGGAGGACAAAAAGAATAAGATGAAAAAAATTATTAAAGATGCCCGGGGTTTTTCACTGATTGAGTTAATGGTTGTCATTGTTATCTTGGGTATCCTTGCCGGCATGATCATGCCCAAGTTGATGGGGAGAACAGATGACGCAAAGAGTGTCAAGGCAAAAGTTGATATGGCATCCCTTGATACGGCCTTGAAACTTTATAAACTGGATAATGGCGAATACCCCACAACCGAGCAGGGCTTAAGAGCCCTTATTGAGCCGCCGGACAAGGAAGGCGGAAGTGAAAACTGGAAAAAAGGAGGGTATCTGGAAAAATCGGTCCTGCCCAAAGATCCCTGGGGAAGGAATTTCATATATTTGAGTCCGGGTGCCCACGGGAATTATGATATCATATCCTATGGGGCTGACGGTGTGCCGGGTGGCGAAGATAAAAATAAGGATATTAAAAGCTGGGAAAGTGAGTAAAATATCGTCCGAAGCCGGATTTACGCTCATGGAACTTATTGCGGTGCTGTTTATCATCAGCATTATGCTTGCCTTTGCTGTTCCTGAATTCAGCCGAAATATGATGCACAATGATACAAAGACAACCTTGAACTGGATTGTTTTTAATGTCAGTAAATTTAAAAAAGAAGCCAGGAACCAGGGAAAAGATTTTACCCTGTGCATTCTGGGCACAAATTTAATCCAGATAAAAACAGAATCAATAGATTCGGAATCTACAGAAGCGAATATCCGTGCTGAATTTTTAGTGCCGGAAGATCTGGCCCTTGACAGGGTGGACTTTAACCGGCCAGGTCAGGAGTCTGATAACGATTATGATGCCTGTATTCACTTTTATAAGAATGGATACTCTGATCACGCAATTGTCCATCTTTCAGACAATGACGGGAATTTTTTTTCCTGCATGATTCAGCCGTTTCTTCACCGGGTAAAAATTTATAATGAATATGTTCAATTTGAATAAAGCAGATCAAAAAGGGTTTACCCTTCTTGAAGTAATGGTGGCCGTCGCCATTATTGCCATTGCATTTACCAGCGTATTAAAGCTTTACACCCAGACCCTGACCATGAATATTGCGTCAAATTTTTATGCCAAAGCCCCGCTTCTTGCCCAGAAAATCATTTCAGAATGGGAAACAGGAATGGTAATGGAGGGCTTTGTGGAAAATTTGGATTCCCTGGAGGAATTTCCCGGGTTTACCTTTGAAATGAACCATGAAGCCGTTATTTCTGACGTCCTCTATCCTGAAAATCTGGAGAAAGGAGACAGCATTCTCTTTGAAATTGCCTGCACCATTCTTTATAATCATGGCGAATATCGTTACACGGTTAAAACCTTAAGACTGATGGCCCAATGAAAAAAAAGAACCGGATAAAACAGAAACGAAAAAAACAGAACAGACCCGGCGGTTTCACACTGGTGGAGGTTCTGGTGGCCGTTACCATATTTGGAATAGTGGTTTCAATGCTGTTTGCCTCGTTTAATATCGTCATCTCTAATGTTGACCCCATTAATGCGGGTTTGGATGAGTATGAAATGGCCCAAAATGCCATGGACAGAATTAAAAGGGATCTAAATTCCCTCTGCCTGACCCATGATTCCGTATATTCACGGCCTGACATGGAGGGAACCGATGATCCGGACCGGTTTAGATTCATCTCAAAAATAGTTTCCCTCGACTCCCGGCTTTTTTCTCAACTCAGGTTTGCATCTTTTGAGCATCTTGGTTTTAACCGGGATAAAAAAAGCCGGATTGGAATTATCACCTATTATGCGGAACCGTCCCAAGAAGGATCCATTCTCCTGAAGCGTTCTGATGTGGAGGCTGTTTTTTACGATGGAACAAAAGAAAATAATGACGAAAATGATCCTGTCTTGTGTGAAAGGGTAACCTCCTTTGAACTTTCCTTCATGGACCAGGAGGGTAACCCACATGAAAATTGGGATTCTGATTCATCGGATTTTGATTTTTCCACTCCCTATTCCATTCAGATCAAACTTGAGATAGGCGCTGGACAAAGATCAAATATTTTTGCCACCACCCTGGTATTGCCCACCCAAAGGGACAAAGATGAATCATAGAACCTTTTTTGGCATCTTGAAAAATGAAAGCGGCATGGCATTGCTGATAACCCTTTCCATTATTGCCATTTTGTTTGCTGTTTCCATGGAACTGAATCGGCGGGTGAGAATCAGCATCCTTATGTCTGAAACCGGTAAGACAGAGTATCAATTATTGGAAATGGCTAAATCCGGTTTGAACCTTGCCAAGGCACTGTTGGTAAAGGATGCCAATAAAAATACAATTGACTCGATTCAGGAAGAATGGGCAGATCCAAAGGCCCTGGATGAAATTATAAAATCGGGCGAAATCATGAAATCACTGGCCTTGGATGGCGGCAGCATTGAATTGAAAATTAGTGATGAAATGGGTAAAATCCAGGTAAACTCCATGATCGCTGAATATCCCGGTCATGGGGTAAATTTGGAACAACAGCAGATCTGGGAGAACCTTTTATCTTTTTTCATCAGCAGTGACAAGTCTGAGGATGAAAGAAATCCCAAGGAAATCATAAATTGTCTCATTGACTGGCTTGATGACAAAGATGGAGAGACAATCACCGGTCTTTCCGGTGCTGAATCCCCCTATTATGAATCCCTTGAAATTCCTTATAAATCTGCCAATAGGGAATTCGTTGATCTTAATGAACTATTTTTTGTCAAAGGCATTTCACGAGACTTGCTCGCAAAAGCAGACGGTATTGATCCCATGTTTTTTGATCCGGATGATCCGGAAAAAGAATTCCAATTGGTGGATCTGTTTACGGTTTTTGGCGCCAGGGAAAAAACGGCGGGAGAACCCTCGAAAAAATATTATTTCCCGGGCAAGATCAATATCAACACAGCTCCCCTGGCGGTTGTTGCAGCGATTCTTCCATTTGGTAAGCAGGATCTGGCTGAAACAATTTGTGAATACCGTCTTCAAAGAGCCGATGGGGAAAGCAATTATACAAATGATTTGTCCGTGAGGGGCTGGTATGCCGATATTGTCGAGTTAACCGCAACGGAAAAAGGAAAAATGGAGAAAATAGTTACCTATGCGAGTAATATTTTTTCCATTGAATCCCATGCCAGGAGTGCCAATCGATCCCTTGTTTTAAAAAGTGTTGTGCTCAGAAAAAAAGATAAAAACGGGAAATGGTATTGCAAGACGCTTCGACAGCAAATGGATTAACCCATGGAGATTTCGGGAAGGGTCAGCCCACAGTCTTACCTTCGGTAAAATGTTTTGCCAATCCCATGCTTGCATAAAATTGTGTTAGACGATATAAAATAAAATTAGCCTTTTAACTTTGGTGCGGAATGGAAAATGAGCAAAAAAGTTTTATCAATTGATATACAAGAAGATCGGGTTTGCGCAGCGCTGGTAAGCTATGGATTGAAGGGGTTTCAACTTGTTGATTCCCTGTGCCTGGTTTTTGCTCAAAACCGTCACAGGGAAAAGGTGTCTCCGGATTTAAAGGCCTTACTTTTGGAAATCCTGGAAAAGATGGGGGGGGCATATGACAAGTGTATTGTCAGCATCCCTGCAAATTATTTTTTTTTTAGAACCATTAACCTTCCCTTTAAATCCAGAAAAAATATCAGCCAGGTTCTTTCTTTTGAAATTGAGGCCCTGCTTCCCTGTAAAATGGAAGAGATATCAGTTGATTTCAACCTTCTTTCAAACAATTCAAAAGAATCTGCCGACACCAACACGGCAAGCGTTGCGTCAATCTTAAATAAGCATATTGCGCTTTATGAAGCAGTTCTCGGGGAGTGTGAAATTCATCCGGATGTAGTGACCGTGGGGACCGGTTATTCTTCTGCCCTTGCCCATGCCGGGGGGAGGGGGATGTCAGGGATTTTATTTTTTATGCACATGGAATCCGATTCTGCCGCCCTCTATGCCGTTAAATCAGGTGAAATCTTTTTGGCAAGAACCTTCCCTTTGGACCCTGATGATGCAATGGGAACGGTTAAAAAGAATATACATCATACCTTTTTAGCATATAATGATTTGTTTCAAATAAATGCCGACCTGAACCAAATCCTGGTTTCAGGACCAGGGGCCTTGGGTCCTAAATTTTGTGCCAGCCTTGAAAAGGAGATGGATGTTCCGGTTTTGGCGTATACCCTTTTAAAAGAGTCAAAGATCACGGCTGTATCGGGGTCCTTTACCGACCATGAGATGGATTTTGTTCAAAATGCCGTTGCCATGTGCCTCAACGAGGCCAGGGGGATTGATCGGTTTAATTTTAGTAAAAAGGTTTCAGGTTTGGATCTGTTTTTCAACGAAAACAAATCCGGAATCATTGTTGCGGCATTTTTATCCCTGATGCTGTTGTTTTGCCTGGGCATTGGGCCTGTCTTGAGTATCCATAATATGGAAACAAGAGTATCACGTCTGGATACAAAGATTATAGGCGTTTTTCAATCCTCTTTTCCCAAAATTATGACCATTGTAGATCCCCTTCATCAGATGCGCACCCAGGTTGCGGCATTAAAAAAAAAGGGAAAAGTGGCGCTTTCGGATGAATATCCTCTGTCGGTGGATTTGCTGCAGGAGATCAGCAAAACCTTGCCTTCGGCGCTTGATATTGATTTTAGCAGGTTTGTCAGAACACAAACAAATCTGATTATTTCAGGGAGTACGGACCGGTTTAACACCGTTGATGATATGAAAAGTCGTTTGGATAAAGTGAGGGCATTTAAATCTGTTGAAATAAATTCAGCTTCGATGGATAAAGCCCTTAACCGGGTGAAGTTTAATTTAAAGATCTTATTGTGAAGGCAAGGGAAAAACCATTAAATGGCGGTCAGAATGAATAAACGAGAGCGATTGTCCGTTATCGGCGCATCGATTATAGTGGTTTGTTTTTTGCTGTTCCAATTTGCAATTTTTCCGCTTTTGGAAAAAAAGAAGCTGCTTGAACGGCAATTGGAAGTGAAAACTAAAATTTTTGCCGACATGATTGAACTTGAGTCAGAGTATGAAACAATACTAGGGAATAACAAAAATTTAAAACAGATTTATTCAAGAAGAGATAAAAATTTTACCTTGTTTGCATTTCTTGAAAAGCTTGCCGGATCGGCAGGGATTAAAGACAGTATTGCATATATGAAACCTTCCACCACGGCGGACAAGTACTCTGATATTGAATTTTCCCTGGTTGAAATGAAACTCAAAGAGATAAAACTGTCGCAGCTAATATCATATCTTCACATGGTTGAAACCTCTAAAAATGTTGTTTTTGTCAAACGGCTTGGGATTACAAGGGATGATAAAAATAAAAATTCAATCAGTGCAGTCCTCCATGTCGAGACCGTGAAAAGCTGATGGCGGGTAATTTTATGAAACTAAGGTTTTTTGGGTATCTCATATTTATTGTGTTTTGTGTTTGTATTGCCGTTTATCGGCATTTCCCCGCTGATACAGCTTCAACATATATTCAACATGCGCTATCCAAATTCAATCCCAATTTTAATATCGATATTAAACAGATAAAACCGGCATTCCCGCCAGGGATAAAAGCAGATACCATCGTTGTAAATTATGCAGGTATTCCTTTGATTGGTTTGGAAAAATTTAAACTGGGGGTGGATTTGTCGTCGGTTTTTTCCGATGCCAGGCGATACCCGTTTAAGGGGGTTGCAAAGGATGGCACGCTTTCGGGAAGCATCACCTCCCAAGGGGACAAAGAAGGGCAGACACTTTTGGAATCTGAATTTAAGACACTCGTGTTTGATCGTCTTGACCTTGGAAAACACCTGTATGATTTGCAATTGACGGGAACTTTCACCGGTAAAATTGCGGGGAAAATAGACCAACAAAAGTTGAAAACCAGCCAGGGAAATATTCATATCGAGAACGCTCTTTTGGGTCTGGGTTCCCTGGATTTTGGGATGGATGAAATTGCTTTTTCCTCTGTGGCGGTTATTTTCACCATGCCAGCCCCTGGCACATTTAAAATTGAGAACTGCACCATGAAGGGAAACCAACTGGATCTTGAATCCTCGGGTGAAATTAAAATGGCCCCATTGTTTGAAAACAGCCGACTCAATCTTGCCGTAAGCATCCTATTGCATCCACGGTTTTTCATGGAAGCCGGTAACTTGATACCGGCAAAGATGGCCAAGAAAAATTCCGATGGGACAAAACTTGATTTGACCATTAAGGGGACCCTTCAAAACCCGAAAATAAAGATGTTTCAGGAGAAACAATGAACAAGGTTTTTATTTTCATCCATCTGGTTTTAATTTATTTTATTATAGATTTGGGGGTGGCAGGCGGTTATAAATTTTTTGTAGGCTCTTTTGAAGTCAATGAACTGTCAGCCTTTTCCACAACCGAGGCTCAACCCATTGAAAAGAAAAATTCCCATGATCGAGCATATTATCAAATTATTTCAACGAGAGACCTTTTTAAAACCGAAAAAATCGATTCTTCTCCCTTGGAAAAGACCGGCAAAGACGAAGATATAACCCAATTGGAAGTAACCAATTTGAAGCTGGAACTTATGGGCACCACAACCGGTGCCGGAATCGAACCCTATGCCGTGATCAAACGAAAGGCGGGTCCAAGGCAAATGCTGTATGTTGAGGGAGATACAATAGATAAGGCCCGGATTAAAACCATATTAAGGGGAAAGGTTATTCTCGTTGTTAACGGCAAAAAACAGGTGCTTCTCATGGAAAAATCCTTTTCCCAAAAAATTAAACCAGTTGTCCCTCAAAGAAGTGCCAGTGCTTCCGGGAATACCGAAGGTTTTGTCGATACCATTTCCATGAAATGGGCGGATATTGAAAAATTGAAAATCAATGCAAGGGATCTGAAAAAACAGATTAAAATTCGTCCCCATTTTTCCAACGGCCAGATGGACGGCTATCTGGTCTATGGCATTCGGAAAAATTCTCAATTTGGTAAAGTGGGGTTGAGAAATGGAGATATTCTATCACAGGTTAACGAAAAAGAAATACGCACCATGCAGGATGCCATGGGAATATTTGGGGAACTCAATGCGTTGGAGGGTAAGTCTGCCATGGACCTTGGCATAAAGCGAAGAGGTAAATCCGGTATAATCAGGTATTCAATTGAATAAGGTATATTCTATGATGAAAAAGGTTGGGAACAAACAATATTTATGGGCCATTATCATTTTATGGGGGATTATTTTTGCCTGTTATCCGGCAGCGGCCCAGGAGGATAAGGAACCACAGCAAAAATATGTATCCATTGATTTTAATGATGTTGATATCAGGGTTTTCATCAAATTTATCAGTGAATTGACCAATGAAAATTTTATTATTGACAGCCGGGTTAAGGGAACGGTCAATATACTTTCTCCCGATAAAATAACCATTGAAGAAGCCTACAAAGTGTTTGAATCTGTCCTGGAGGTCCATGGCTTTACCTCTGTTAAAGCGGGAAAAATTACCAAGATAATCCCCAGCCCAAATGCCCGTTCAAGCAATGTGGAAACACGTCTTAAAATGACTTCCGGTTCTGCAGGGGATAAAATTGTCACCCAGCTGATCCCCTTGAAATTTGCAGATGTAAATGAATTAAAAAAACTGTTTTCGCCCCTTGTTGCCAAATCCAGTGTAATTTTGGCATATTCTCCCACAAACACCCTGATCATAACCGGTGTCTTTTCTAATATCACCCGATTAGCAAAAATTATCAATGTCATTGATGTGGAAGATGTCGGGCGTCAGATATCCATTATTCCCATTGAATATGCAGATGCCAAAGTCCTGGTTAAAACACTGACAATCCTGTTTAAAAAAACACGAACTGCGAAAGGGCCAATAGTATCCCAGACCGGGTCTGTTGAGTTTGTCGCGGATGAACGGACAAATATTATTATTATTCTGGCCGATGAGTTCGATACCCTAAAAGCAAAAAAGCTGGTGGCGGCCCTGGACCAACAGGTTCCCAGAAGTGACGCGAAAATTCGTGTCTATTACCTTGAGAATGCAAAGGCCGAGGACCTGGCCACGGTTCTGCAGTCACTGTCCGGAAAAGCCACGGCCAAGGAAAAGGGGCCAAAAGTAGAAGCTGTGGTATCTGAGAAAGTCAAAATCACTGCGGACAAAGCCACAAACAGCCTGATCATAATGGCTGATAAGGATGATTATGCGGTGCTTGAAACCGTCATCCAAAAACTGGACATTGTGCGGCCCATGGTCTATATCGAAGCATTGATCATGGAAGTCAGGGTGACCGAAGGGTTTAAGCTGGGGGTGGAGTGGACGGCGGCGGGTGAGGCCGGCACCATAAACGGCCAGTCGGCCGGTGTCTATGGATCCTATCAAAACAGCAGTTCTATCTTTCCGACAATTGATTCAACCACTGGAGCCGTAAGCCTTCCCAGCGGTTTTTCCCTGGGCATGCTGGCCCAGGGCATTACCATTGGTGATGTCGTCTTCCCAAGTGTGGGAGCGGCCCTTAATGCCATTCAGGAAAATGATAATTTCAATATTCTTGCAACCCCCCAGATCATGACCATGGACAACGAAGAGGCCAGCATTTCGGTGGGGGAAAACGTCCCCTATATCACCCGGTCGGAATCCAGCAGTGTTGATACGACCCGGGAGTATGAAACCTATGAATATAAGGATGTCGGGGTTACCCTGAAAATAACCCCCCAGATCAGCCAGGAACGATTTGTGACACTCAAAATTTTCCAGGAAACGATAAAGGTATCAGAGGACAGCGCTGAATTTCGGCCCACCACCCTGAAAAGGGTGGCGGAAACAACGGTGGTGGTCAAGGATGCTGCAACGGTTGTGATCGGTGGCCTGATTGGTGAAGATTTAAGCAGCGGCAGCCAGCAGGTTCCCTGCCTTGGCGATATCCCCGGGCTTGGCAATCTGTTTAAATCAAAAAGCAGTTCAGGAACAAAGACCAATCTTTATATTTTCATAACCCCCCACATCATCACCAACCCATTGGAAGCAGAAAAGATTTATCAGCAGAAAAATGAGGAGATTACCAAACTTCAAGGAGAAACCATCAAGATGTACAAGGAAGTGGATGCCATAAAAGATATAGGCGTGTCAAAGGAAGAATAGGCAATGAAAATAGAGACACTCTCCACCATATTGCAGAACCGGTTTGGTTTTTCAGCAGAGATGATTGCCACGGCAGAAGTATCTGCCCTTAAAGATGGGGAGTCATTGAAAGAGGTGCTTGTCCGGAAAAAAATTATTCCGGAAAGATCAATTTTAAAAGCCCTTGAGTTTCAATATGATATACCCTTTGAGTCGAAATTGGATTTGAACAATAAAAGTTTAGATTTTATCGAAACAATTCCCATTCATTTTCTGAAAAAATATCACATTCTGCCGCTGCTGCCGGTCCATTCTTTAAAAGAAACAGACATACCCGAAACCGGCACACCGGAAGCTAAAATCCAACCTGCCACCATGGTGATCAACGACCCCTCATCCATTCAGGCGGTGGATGATCTGGCATCCCTGCTGGATATAACCGCCTATGGACTGGTATTCTCGACCAAGGCAGAGATTCTTTCCGGCATTAACACCTTTTATGATAAAAAAAGTGACCGTGCCCAGCAGATTGTCCAGGACATGGAGGATAATGTCAGCATTATCAGTGAGTTTGAACAGACCTCGGACCTTCTGGATGATAACAGCGATACCCCCATTATAAAACTTGTAAATCACATGATTTCACAATCTGTAAAAGCCAGTGCCAGCGATATCCATATTGAACCCCGCCAGGACAGTCTGAAAATAAGATACCGGATTGACGGTATCCTTTATGATTTGCTGGAACCTGCAAAATGGATCCAATCATCGTTGATTACCAGAATTAAAGTCATGGCAAACATGGATATTGCAGAAAAACGCCTTCCCCAGGATTCTCGCATTGAAGTTAGAATAGGCAACAAGGATATTGATATCAGAATTTCAACCATCCCGACCACCCTGGGAGAGAGGGTTGTCATGAGACTGCTGGATAAATCAAGTTCTCTTCTTTCCCTGTCCCAGTTTGGAATCGCCCCCCAAAGGCTTCAGACGATTCGTGACCTTTCACGGCTTTCAAACGGGATCATACTGATGACAGGCCCCACGGGAAGTGGTAAAACAACCACGCTTTATGCAATGCTTTCAGAGATAAATAAATCTGATATCAACATTATCACGGTGGAAGATCCGGTTGAGTACAAACTTGAGGGAATCAGCCAGATTCAGGTTAATTCAAAAATCGGCCTGACCTTTGCCAAAAGCCTTCGGTCCATTGTCCGCCAGGACCCGGATGTGATATTGATCGGTGAAATCCGTGACCATGAGACCGCTTCAATCGCTGTCCAAGCAGCCCTCACCGGACATCTGGTCCTTTCCACCCTTCATACGAATGATTCTGCCAGCGCCATAACAAGACTTGTGGATATTGGTATTGAGCCTTTTTTGATCACCTCAGCACTGAGAGCTGTAATGGCCCAGCGGCTGATCAGGGTTCTTTGTGATGATTGCAAGGAGACCTACATGCCCGATGAAGAGATGTTGAAAAATTTGGGACTGACCAGGGAAGATTGCCGGTCAAAAAAGGTATACAAGGCAACGGGCTGCAATAAGTGTTTTCATACCGGCTATAGAGGCCGTACACCGATTTTTGAGATATTGCCCTTTGATGAGAAAATAAAGAACACGATTTTGAAGACCTCGGATTCCACCAAGATACGTGAGGTTGCAGTTGCCCAAAATATGAGTACCCTTCTTCAAAATGGTATTGAAAAATTTTTTAACGGAATCACCACCATCGAAGAGGTTTTGCGTGTCACCCAGTTATAATCAACGCGTTCTTTGCCCCATTGCGGTTATTTTTATTTTTTTTCTTGCGTCGCCTGTGTTGTCTCAGGAAAAGGACACTGCCGATGATCCTTGTGTTATTATCACCTTTTATCAGAAGGTTATTTCCCCGATAGATGGTCACAGATGCCCCATGGAGCCGTCCTGTTCCAGCTATTTGAATCAGGCAATGAAAAAACACGGAGTTGTCCTGGGCTGGATAATGGGAATGGATCGCCTTGTCCGCTGCGGAAGGAGTGAGGTGAGCCTGTCACCGCCCATCTGGAAGAACGGCATAAAACATACCCATGACCCTGTTGAGAATAATGATTTCTGGTGGTCGGATAAATGAAAACAAAACTCTGTATTTTAGCTTTGGTTATAGCTCTTTTCCTGCCCGTGCCAGGCCAATCTAAAACCGTTGTCATGGTGGATTCCGAACGGCAGTTTGCCCTTGCCGAAAGTTTGTTCGCGGACGAGGATTATCTTGCAGCCGCCAATGAATATATCCGGTTTTTTCATTTGTTTGCCGATGATGAACGGGGCGAACACGCCAGGTACAAAACAGGGGTTGCCTATTTTTATGCAGGGCAATACCCGGATGCCCAAAGACATTTTCAAAAAATTGTGGATCAATTTTCCGACGCAGGTTTTGCACCCGATGCCATGTTTAAACTCAGTGAATTGTATGCTGTCACAAACAGGCCCGGCATGGCAATAGCTACCTTGAGAAATCTGGTTGTGCTGACCCGGGACAAGCAAGTACAAGATACCGCCTGCTTCATGCTTGGGTGGTTGTTGATGGATAAAGCCGAAGCGCTTAAGGCCGGCAGTGATTTTAAGATTTCCCCCCTGAGGGAGGCAAAAAAATATTTTTCAATGATCAGTATGGACAATAGGCAAAAATATCCCATTGACGATACAGTGGCGGCCCTGTCTGAACAAGAGTTGGTTAAAAAAGAACCAACCCTGGCGGGAATTTTTGCCATTATACCCGGGGGCGGTTTTTTATACTGTGAAAGATACCAGGATGCCCTGGTCTCTTTCCTATTGAATAGTGCAATGATGTACGCTGCTTATGCCTCCTTTGAAAATGACAATCCGGCCCTTGGAGGTGTTCTGGCCTTTGTGGAAACAGGATTTTATACCGGCAATATCTATGGATCTGTCGCAGGTGCCCACAAATTCAATAAAAAGAAAAGAGAAGGGTTTATCCAACGGATAAAAACACAATATCAGCAGCGCCAAAACAAAATTTCTCTGGGGCCGTGTCTGATCAAAGACGGAATCGCCCTGACAATAAGGTGCGAATTTTAAAATGAAAAGGTTGATGAATAATGCCGGTTTATGAATATACTGCTCTAAATAAAAAGGGAAAAACCATTTCCGGTTTAATTGATTCGGAAAATATCAGAACTGCAAAAACAAAGTTACGCAGCACCGCTATTTATCCTATCTCAATTACCGAGGTGGATGAGCAGATTGACAAATACAAACAGAGTTTAACCTTTTTCCAGTCAAAAATACGGATTTCGGAAATTTCCATGATGACCCGGCAGCTGGCAACCCTCATTTCCGCTGGATTCCCCCTGACAACAGCCTTGAATACCATGCTTCCCCAGACTAAAAAAGAATCATTTAAACGGGTGTTGTCCAGGATCAAAGATTCCATAGAAGAGGGAAGCAGTTTTGCCGAGGCATTGGCGAAATATCCTAGTATTTTCTCCAATATTTATCTGAATATGGTAAGGGCCGGAGAAGCTTCCGGAACCCTTGAAATTGTTTTGGAACGATTGGCAGATATCTCTGAAAAACAGCATCACCTGAACAGCAAAATCAAATCGGCAATGGCGTATCCCATTTTAATGACCTTTGTGGGTGCAGGTGTTCTTTTCTTTCTTCTAACCGTTATTGTACCCAATATCACCTCTATCTTTGTGGAGATGAACCAGGCCCTTCCCCTTACCACCCAGATTCTGATCAGTACCAGTTCTTTTTTGAGGAAATGGTGGCTCCTGATCCTGGTCCTCATCCTGCTTATGGTGATTTTATATAAAATCGCAAAAAAAAATCTTTCCTTTCAACTATCTGTCGATCGGTTCATTCTTAGAATTCCCGTGGTCGGGGATCTTGTCCAGAAAATTGCCGTGGCAAGGTTTACAGGCACCCTGGGAACCCTTCTTGAAAATGGTGTTTCTCTGCTCAGTGCCCTTGAGATTGTTCAGAATGTAACGGGCAATAAAATAATTGAGAATGCCATCATTGATGCCGCAAAAGAGGTAGAACGCGGTAATGAACTGGGGAGTGCACTAGGCCGGAACAAGAATTTTCCATACCTTGCCGTTCAGATGATCAAAATTGGGGAACAGAGCGGAAGCCTTGAATCCATGCTGAAAAAAACGGCAACCGTTTATGAAAATGAGATTGAAACCACCATTATCGGCATGACATCATTGATGGAGCCGATCATTATTTTAATCATGGCATTTGTGGTGGGATTTATCGTTTTGTCAATCTGTCTGCCCATTTTTGAAATGAACCAGCTGGTGAAATGAAAAAGGTTATTTGCTGCGTCCTTTGAATGTTTCAACAAACAAAGGAATGAACTTAATAAGATCCTCGATGATACACACATCTGCAATCCGAAAAATAGGCGCATCAGGGTCTGTGTTTATGGCGACGATAAATTTTGAATCCCTTATGGCCTCGACATGTTGGGTGGCCCCGGATATACCACAGGCAATGTAGAGTTTTGGTGAAACCATGGTGCCTGTCATTCCCACCTGTTTGCTGTATTTTACCCATCCGTAATCGCAAATGGGTCGTGATCCACCCGTTGCCGACCTCGGGAAAAGTGCTGCCAGCATTTCTATGTATTGATAGTTCTCCTCTTCTTCTATCCCCCGGCCGCCTGAAACGATGACATCTGCCTTGTCAAGGT
>CAYWNB010000027.1:0-10179 GCA_964459195.1 uncultured Desulfobacula sp. | reverse complement strand
AAACGATGACATCTGCCTTGTCAAGGTTAGACCCTTTTGAGGCGGATGGCCTGGTCCCTGTGAATACCATTTTATCCTCACTGTATTCCACAACATTTTCAATTGTGACCTTGCCTTTTTTATCCGGGGAACCCGATTTAAAGGAATGAGGTTTAAAGGAGCCGGGCTGGAGGGTCATAACCAGGGGACAAACTTCCCCCATAAGGGTTGCAGAAACTTTTTGGCCAAACAAAGACCGCACAAAGCCAATGTCCCCCTCCTCTTGGCGTACCTCTTCCACACCGGTAATGCAAGCCCCCTTAAGAATTACGGCAAGGGCTGGCGCATAATCCATCCCAGAGGTTGAATGGGGTGCACATATGGTGTCAAATTTTTCTCGTGTAAATAGCGCTGAAAGTACGCGTTTGTATAAAGACCCGTTGTAGTGGGCACCCCCGGGGATGTTCATGGAATGGGTGTTTTTTCCTGTGTTTTTGCTGATACTCTGGGCCAGAAATTCAGTGTCTTGGCCTAGTATGAAAAAATAGATCTCACTTTTTTTTGGTTCCAGTTCCTGAATTTTTTTGGCCATGGTGTAAAGTTCATAGGTTATCGGTTTAACCTTGCCGTTTCCATGTTCGGCGATGATGGCTATTTTTTTTTCCATGCTTTTTCCCTTTTTACTGGAGGAGCGCTTTTTTGCTGAGAATATCCATCAACTGATCGACCTTGTCTTCCGTCGTTCCGTTAAGGAGGATCCCTTTCCTGGTTTTTTCCGGGTGTTGAATGTTTTTCAGGGTGAGGGTTTGTTTGCTTTTTTCAAGAAAACTTACATCAATCACAGAAAGTTCTTTTTTCTTTGCCCTGAGTACCTTTGAAAGGGCAGGGTATCTGGGGCTGTTGATCCCTGTCTGAAGGGTCAGAACACAGGGTAGTTTTATGTCAAACATATCCCTTGCCCCTCCCTCTATCTCTCTTTCAACGGACACCGTTTTTTTGTCAAGAGATAGGGTTTCACGGATGGTCCCCGTACAGCACGGAATTGAAAGAATTTGTGCCAGCATTGGTCCTGTCTGGCCGTTCATTTCATCCTCGGACATTATTCCGGTCAGTATCAGGTCATAGCCCTTGTCCCTTGCATAGGTGGCAATCCAAGTGGCAGTGAAAAAAGGCGGCCGGTAGCCCCTATGGTTGTCCGCCAGGAGGATCCCCTCATCTGCTCCCATTCCAAGGGCTCTTCTCAGTGTGTCCTTTGCATGGTCCGGTCCCACGGTTATGATGTCAATTCTTGAGTCTGGAAATTGTTCCTTTATCAACATTGCTTCCTCAACGGCATAGGCATCGAATTTGTTCATTTCAAATCGGTTGGAAGCCAGATGATCTATCCATTTTTTTGAATCGTTGATCTGGAGTATTGATCCGGATTCCATGACTTGCTTCACACAAACCAGAAGTTTCATTTTTTTAGTCCTGGGGCGTTATCTGTTAACTGTATAAAAGTACCAGCAAAAAACTATATTTTTCCATATCCTTTGTTTAAAACACCCGGGTTTTTGTGTCAAGATAAAAAAAGAGCAAACGTTCGTTTTTTATCTTGACACTTTTTGCAGGCCTCGGTATGGTCTTTTTGAAATGATATTACCCACCTATAATTGACGAGCGACACAACACTTTTAATATACAGATAAAAAAGGAGATATAAATGGATTTCACCATACCGGAAAAAACACAAATCATCGTTGAAATGATGGATGAATTTATTCAAAAAGAACTTTACCCCCTTGAAAAGGATCTGATGTCCAATGATTGGGATGCCTTTGAACGAGAGCTGGACAAAAAACGCAACATCGTAAAACAAATGGAATTGTGGGCCCCCAACCATCCCAAGGAATTTGGTGGTATGGGGCTTACCTTGATGGAGCATGCCCTGGTTTCAGAAGTTTTGGGCCAGTCGAGCCTTGGCCATTATGTGTTTGGGTGCCAGGCCCCGGATGCGGGTAATATTGAAATTCTCCACCTGCACGGAACCCCCGCCCAGAAAGAACAATATCTCAAGCCCCTGATTGACGGAAAAATCAGAAGCTGTTTTTCAATGACCGAAGTTGATATGCCCGGGTCAAACCCGGTCATGCTTGAGACCACCGCGGTAAAGGAGGGGGATGATTATGTGATCAACGGTCACAAATGGTATTCCTCTTCCGCAGACGGTGCAAAGTTTGCCATTGTCATGGCCGTGACAAACCCTGAAAATTCCACCTACCTCCAGGCCAGTATGATTCTTGTCCCAACGGATACCAAGGGGTTCAACCTGGTCAGAAACATTCCTGTCATGGGCCACACGGGAGCGGGCTATTTTAGTCACGGTGAAATAATTTACCAGAACTGCCGTGTTCCTAAGGAGAATATTCTCGGCGGTGAAGGGCAGGGGTTTGTCATGGCCCAGGACAGGTTAGGACCCGGAAGAATTCACCATTGCATGCGCTGGATCGGCATCTGTAACAGGGCCTTTGACCTGATGTGCAGGCGGGCACTTGAAAGAACCATTGCACCCGGTAAAAAGCTTGCCTCAAAGCAGATTGTTCAAGCATGGATCGCCGAGTGTGCCGCTGATATTCAGAGCGCCAGACTGATGGTGCTGCATGCGGCCTGGATGATCGATAATGTGGGGGCGTCTGCTGCCAGAAAGGAAATCTCCATGATCAAGTATGTGGTGGCAAATACACTTCAAAAGGTTCTTGATACGGCTATTCAGGTCCACGGGGGCTTAGGCATGTCTTCGGACACGGTTCTGTCATACTTTTGGTGCCATGAACGGGGGGCCAGAATTTATGACGGTGCTGATGAGGTTCACAAGACATCCGTGGCCAAAAGAATTTTAAGAAATTATATGAATTAGCCGGACAACCACTGGAGTATAAAGATGGGGAATCATAAAGAGGGGGGAGAATAAAAATGACGGGTGTGATTGATACGCCAACAAAAATCAGGGAAGGCGAAGAGCTGGATGTTTCAACGCTTGAAACTTTTTTAAAGGATGAGATAAAAGGTCTGTCAGGCCCCCTTGAAGTGAAGCAGTTCCCTTCGGGCTTTTCAAACCTGACCTATCAGATAACAGCCGGTGGCAGGGAATTGATCCTGCGACGTCCGCCCTTTGGAACCAAGGCAAAATCTGCCCACGACATGGGGAGGGAATTTAATATATTAACGGCACTTTATTCTGTTTTTCCTTATTGTCCCAAACCCTATGTATATTCTGAAGATGAGTCTATCATCGGTTCATCCTTTTATGTCATGGAAAAACTCCAGGGAATTATTCTTAGAAAAAATTTGCCAAAGGGGTTGTCTTTTACCCCGGAAGAGGCCAAAACCCTGAGTGAATCTTCCCTTGATATCCAGCATCAGCTCCATTCAGTGGATTATCGCTCCATTGGACTTGAAAATTTCGGAAAACCTGATGGGTATGTACGTCGGCAGGTGGAAGGGTGGAGCAAGCGATATCGGAACGCAAGAACCGATGACGCCCCTGATTTTGAAGCGGTCATGGCATGGCTGGACGAACATCAGCCCCCGGATTGTGAAAAGCCGGGAATCATTCACAACGACTACAAGCTGGATAACCTGGTGCTGGATCCTGAAAATCCCACAAAAATAGTCGGGGTGCTGGACTGGGAAATGGCAACCCTGGGAGATCCGCTCATGGATCTGGGAAGTTCCCTGGCCTACTGGGTCCAGAAAAGTGATTCAGAGGAAATGATTGGCATGAGGAGCCTGCCGACCCACCTTGACGGGTTTTTGACAAGGGAGGAACTGGTTGAACGGTATCTTGAAAAATCGGGATTGAAAATTGACAGTTTTGATTTTTATCTTGTTTTCGGCATGTTTCGCCTGGCCGGTATTGCCCAGCAGATTTACTATCGTTATTTCCACGGCCAGACCCGGGACAAGCGGTTTGCCATGCTTGTTTTTGCCGTTGCAATTCTTGAAAAAGAAGCCAAAAAAATAGTTTTGAAAACTTGATTTTGAAAAGGTGTAAAAGAGTATCAAATGAAATACGCTGAATTTGTCGATAGTGTTCCTGATTCACGGCTTGATGTATGCCGGGCTGTATTTGTGGCCAACAGGGAAAAAATAAAGATTAAGAAGGAAAAGACCATACTGAAGAATCTGGAAAAAATATTTGATGCCACCTTGAAAATTGGCATTGAAAAAGGTTTCCAGGCAATGACCATGCGTGATTTGAGCAGTGAAGCCGGTTTGAGTATGGGGGCGCTCTATTCATACTTTTCAAGCAAAGAGGAGATTCTCAGGGCCTCTTTAAGTGAAGGGAGAAAGATTGTCTGGCAGATTCTTGACGAATTCATCGAACGAGAAAAAGAACCAATTACCAAACTTGAAATAGCCCTGGAGGTTCATCTGTTTTTAACCGAAAAAATGCACAAGTGGTTCTATTTCTCATATATGGAGGCCAAAAATTTAAACTCTGAAGAAAGAAAAAATGCGGTTCAAAATGAGCTGTACACGGAGAAATTGATTGAAGGCATATTAATCGACGGGCAAAAAAAAGGCGTTTTCAGGGAAACAAACCACAAACTTGCCGCAAGTGTTATAAAAGCCATGCTCCAGGACTGGTATTTGAAACGGGGTAAATATTCAAGAAGAAATATAACGGTGGATCAATATGCCCAATTTATAATTGGGTTTATTCACCCCTTTTATCTTAACCCAGAAGGGTATCGTATAAAATAAAACGAGCAATCGTTTTGTTCGCTTGATATAATCCAGTTGCCCACTGCATTTTTGTAGCTAGTACATGGCCTCGATCAGGTCGCCAAATGCCTTGTTGATAAAATTTCGTTTGACCTTCATGGTGGGGGTCATTTCCCCGTCCTCTTCATAAAGTTTTTTGGGCAGGATAGTGGATTTTTTGATCTGCTCCACACGTGAAAGGGTTTCGTTGACACACTTTATTTCACGGTCAATGAGCGCCTTGATCTGCTCGTGGGCGGTCAGATCTTTGTAAGTGGAAAATTGGATTTTGTTGTCCTGGGCAAATTTAACCACGTTGTCTTCATCGATGATGATAAGGCAGCTTAAAAATTTGCGTTTGTCTCCAATTACCACGGCATCGTTTATGTAGAGGCTCGATTTCAGCTTATTCTCGATGTATTGGGGCGTGATGTTCTTTCCGCCGGCGGTCACGATAATATCCTTTTTGCGGTCGCTGATGCTCAGGTAGCCGTCTTCATCAATGGACCCCACATCCCCTGAATACAGCCAGCCGTCCACAAGGGTTTTGGCCGTTGCCCCGGGGTTTTTAAAATAGCCCTTGAACACCCCCGGGGACCTGACCAGAATTTCACCGTCCTCGGCGATTTTGATCTCCACCCCTTCCAGGGGGACGCCCACGGTTCCAAGCTTTACCTGGCCTATTTTGGCAGTGGTGGTAACACCGGTCCCTTCGGTCTGGCCGTATCCCTCCACCAGATTCACGCCGATGGAATGGAAAAAGCGCAGAATTTCAGGGGCAATGGGGGCAGCCCCGGAATAGGCCACCCGTATGCGGTCGAAGCCCAGCCGCTCTTTGAGTTTGCGGAACACGGCAAAGTGGGCCAGTTTGTACTGCATCTGAAGGGGGGGCGGCACAGGTTTGAAGTTCATCATCAGACTGGCCCGCCGCCGGCCAACCTTAATGGCTTGGTTGAAAACAACCCGTTTGAACCAGGTTGCGTCGGCCATGCGGATGAGGATAGCGGAATAGTATTTTTCCCAGATGCGCGGCACGGCATGCCCAACGGTGGGGGAGATCTCCACCATGTTATCTGTGATGGTATCCATGCTCTCGATAAAATTCACCACGTGGCCCACATCAAAATGGGCCAGTATGGTAAACAGCTGCTCGAAAATATGGCAGAGGGGGAGAAAGGACATGATCTCGTCGGTGTCATACATGGGATTGTTGGAGGTGATGGCCCTTCCCATCCAGACACAATTTTTGTGGGACAGCATGGCCCCCTTGGGCGGCCCAGTGGTTCCCGAGGTGTAGATGAGGACGGAAAGGTCTTCCGGGTCGATTCTTTGAATAGCGGCATCCAGCTCCCCTGGGTTCTCCTGTTCCTTTTCCGTTCCTAGTTCCAGCAACTGGTCAAAGGTCATTACCATGGGGTCTTTGAATTTGCGCAGCCCCTCGGTGTCCCATACAATGATTTTTTCAAGTCCGGGGACCCTGTCACGAAAATGGAACCATTTGTCCAGCTGTTCTTCATTTTCCACGAAAAAAAATTTGGATTCTGAGTTGGTAATCACATACTCAACCTGCTGCCAGGCATTGGTGGAATATACCCCGGCTGTTGCAGCGCCGCAGCATTGAATCCCCAGGTCTGCATAGACCCATTCCGGGCAATTGTCACCGATGATGGATGCGCAGTCGCCTTTTTGAAGCCCTAAAGACATTAAGGCGCAGGCCACACGGGAAACATTCCGGTCATACTGGTTCCAGGAGATGTCCTTCCAGAGGCCATACTCTTTTTTGCGCATGGCCACCCGATCCCCCCAGCGGGAAACGGCCGCCTTGAACTTGGCCGGTACGGTTTGGTCTTTATTTTCAGACATTTGTTACCCTATTATTTAATGTTTTTCCCAGAATATTAAAGACTATCGCCATGCTTTTTTTCGTTTCCATCGCTGGTACCCCTTGGCAGCGGTTTCCGATTTTACCCCCATATAAAATTCCTGGACATCCTTGTCCTCCATGAGATCGCATGCTTTGCCTTTCATGACAAATCGGCCGTTTTCCAGAATCAAACCGGTCTGGGAAACCCCCAGGGCCATCCTGGCATTCTGCTCCACCAGCAAAATGGTGACCCCCTCATCATTGATGGTCCTGATAATCTCGAAGATCTCCTTAACCAGGAGCGGAGAAAGCCCCAGGGAGGGTTCATCCAGGAACAAAAGTTTGGGCCGGCTCATCAAGGCCCGGCCCATGGCCAGCATCTGCTGTTCGCCGCCGGACAGGGTGCCCGCCCATTGTTTCACCCTGTCTTTTAGTATGGGAAAATAGCCAAAAACTCGGTCAAAATCATCGTCAATGCCCTGTTTGTCATTGCGGGTGTATGCCCCCATGAGAAGATTTTCCCGGATGGTGAGTTCCTCAAACACCTCACGTCCTTCCGGCACCAGGGTAATGCCCATGCGAACGATTTTGTCGGTGTCCAACCCATGGATAGGTTTGCCCATGAACTCGATACTTCCCTTGTCCGGCTGGTCTCGGATAAGACCCATGATGGTTTTTAAAATAGTGGATTTCCCGGCACCGTTGTTACCTAAGATGGCGGTGATACTTCCCTCTTCCACGGTAAGGGAAGCCCCCCGGATGGCGTAAATCAAATCGTAGTAGGTCTCGATGTTTTTTATCTCAAGCAGTGCATTCACCTTCATCTTCTCCCAAGTATGCTTTTAAAACTTCCGGATGCTTTTGAACATCTTCGGGTTTCCCTTCTGTGATGGAGTGCCCGAAATTTATTGCCAGGATCCGGTCAGAAATGTCCATGACCATGTTCATGTCGTGTTCGATGAGCATGATGGTGATACCCAGCTCTTCCTGAATGTCCTTGACCCAGAATATCATGTCCTGTTTTTCTTCGGAATTCATCCCGGCGCAGGGTTCGTCCAGCAGCAGCAGTTCAGGTTCCAGCGCCAGCGCCCGGCCCAGTTCAATCTGTTTTCGGGTGCCGTAGGGTAATCCGCCTACAAGCTTGTTCCGGCTAGCCTGGAGGTCCAGAAAATCAATGATTTCCTCCACCTTTTTGCGGTGCTCAACCTCCTCTTTGCCGGCAAAGGAGTTTCTCCCCCACAAAAAGCCGCCGTGGAAAAGACCGGTTTTCATGTAAATATGACGCCCCAGCATGATATTTTCCATGGTGTTCAGGTTGTCGAAGAGCTCTATGTTTTGAAAGGTTCGGGCAATGCCTGCCCTTGCCACTGTATCCGGTTTCTTGCCCCGGATGTTTTTATCCTTGAGCAGAATCTTCCCAGCGCTGGGCGTGTAGATACCGTTGATGCAATTGAAAAGGGTTGTTTTCCCCGCCCCGTTAGGGCCGATAATCGAGTAAATTTCGCCTTTTTTTACCTCAAACGATATGTTATCCAGGGCTTTTAGCCCGCCAAAAAGGATCGACAGGTCTTTGACTTCAAAAAATGCCATGGGCTGATTATCCTTGAGCGTTCTAAGTGAAGAGGAAATAGAGGTTGGAGAACCATCTTGTCCTCCAACCTCCGGTCGGATTGATATTCTTAGTGTCCCATAGGGATAAATTCAGTCTGGTACCAATCGGTTAAGACGGTAGAACTACCGTCTGCCTCAGCACGCACGAGGAAAACTTCCTGCTGTCCTATCCTGCAGAGTGGGTCCTTGGGATCAAACGGTGCATAGTTGACCGTTCCCATAACCCCATTGAAATTCTGGATTTTTTCCAATTCAGCCACCAGTTTTTCCTGGGTGAGTTCCCGGCCGCAGCGTTTGGCTGCTTCAACAAATGGTTCAACTAACCCCATACCGGTTGAAAAGGTCATGCCCCAGCGCTCTTCTTTGGCGGCAAATTTATCATAGGCGTCTTTTTTATATTTTGCCAGCAAAGGAAGTGAGGGGGTCAGGCTAAATTCTTTATTTCCGATGCCGATTTGTTTAGGATCCATCATCCCAAAACTGGATGAAATCGTTCCCGCATACAGCCCTTTTGTAATGGCCATCATTAGGGGGTGATCACCACATGTGGAAGCGGTCATCCACTGGGGGGTGAACTGCATGGCTTTGCCGGTACCCTGGAGCCGGGCAACATGACCGGGACCTACGAACAGCAGAACTGCTTCAGCCTTGGCCTTGCGGAATTTCATGATATGGGGTTTCATATCCACATCGGCAACATTGACCGGTATTTCAGCAACAAGCTTCAGGCCTGATTTGGCCAGCTGTTTCCGGGCGCCTTCCAACCCCTGTTTGCCGTAATCGTCATTCTGAAATGCGATGGCAACCCGTTTTAACCCAAGGGTTTCAACGGCATACTTGCACAGCAGCTGGGCATCTCCCAGGTAGAGTGGATAGGTGTTGAAAAGATACTTGCTGGGGGGGTCTATCCAATGCCGAGAGCCGGCGGACGGCCCTATCCAGGGGATTTTTTTGTCCATGATATAGTCTTTAACCGCAAGACCCGGTGCCGTTCCCACACCGCCAACCCAGGCAAACATGCCGATGTCTTCCTGGAGCTGTTTGACCCCGGCCATGGTCTTGGCGGGATTGTATCCGTCATCAAAATGGTGAAGTACGAGCTTTCGGCCGTGGATGCCGCCGTCTTTATTGATCATCTTGAAATAAGCGTCGGTGCCCCTGGCTACAGCTCCCCATGGAGCTGCAGGTCCTGTCTGGGGGCCCCACTGACCGATATGGATTTCGGTATCGGTGATGCCTTCTTCTGCTGCCGTGTTAAACGCCAGACCCATGACAAGTGTCATAACCGTCAAAACATACGCAAGATACTTTTTCATGCTTTTCCTCCTTATAATAATGAAAGACCAAACACCCATTACCCCAATATTGTTCTTACACCTTTTTTACATAATGTCTGGCAAAGAGCCCGCTGGGCCTTATGCACAGCACGATGACAATGATCACGAATGCAACGACTGATTTAAACTCGATGGAGATATAACCACCAAATAAATGTTCTGTTATCCCCACGATATAGGCACCGAAAACCGCCCCCGGCAGGGAGGTCATACCACCGACCACAGCACCGGCAAACCCTTTGAGCATGGGGCCCCACATCATATAGGGTTCCACTAGCACAGGGGCCATGAGCAGGCCTGCTACAGCCCCCACCATGGCGGATATTCCCCAGGTGACCATTCGGATCTGTTTGGTTTTAATGCCCATGAGGGCTGCTGCATTTTCGTTCATCTGGGTGGCTTTCATGGCAACCCCCATCTTGGAAAAGCGAAAGAAGAGAAAGAGGCCCAGCATGATGACCAGGGCAACCACCAGGGTGAGCATGTCCAGAGAGCTGATGAAAATATCCCCGATGATAATACTGTCGTAACTGGAAATGGGAAAGGGCATGGCCCGTTGACTTGCACCGAACTTCCATGAGACGAACCCCAGGAGCATCATTTCCATGCCGATGGTAATGATGATCAGACCCAGAATGTTAG
>CAYWNB010000026.1:0-25852 GCA_964459195.1 uncultured Desulfobacula sp. | reverse complement strand
CAGCCATGATCATTTCTGTGGTGATTTCACTTTCTTCCAAAAGGGCATCGGTCAGGTCATCAGAGAAGAGAGATGCTTCATCCAGCATCACTTCCCTTGCTGCATTCGCCTCTTCCAGCAAATCTGCCGGAATCTTTTTTTCAACCATGATCTCCCCATTGTCGCCTTCAAAATAATAGGCTTTCATGGTAACCAGGTCGACAATACCTTCATGTTTGTCTTCAAGGCCGATTGGCAACTGCATCATGACCGAATTATGTCCCAGCTTGTCTCTTAACTGACCGCTAACCTTAAGGGGGTTGGCGCCGGACCTGTCACACTTGTTGACAAAGGCAATGCAAGGAACTTCATAGCGTTTCATCTGCTGGTCCACGGTAATGGACTGAGACTGAACACCGGATACAGAGCAGAGGATAAGGACAACACCATCTAATACTCGCAAAGACCTCTCAACTTCAACTGTAAAATCCACATGGCCAGGTGTGTCGATAATGTTGACGGCATGGTTGTCCCATTCACAATGGGTGGCGGCAGAGGCAATGGTGATGCCTCTTTCCCTTTCAAGCTCCATTGAATCCATGACAGCGCCGACACCGTCTTTACCCCTGACTTCATTGATTTGGTGAATCTTGTCCGTATAAAACAAAATTCTTTCAGTAAGTGTGGTTTTGCCGGAATCAATATGGGCACTGATTCCAATGTTTCTTACCCTTTCTAGATCTCTGATCATTTTTTAATCATCCTTATGAATAAAAATAAATTCCTTTAAACAATATAAAAAACGCAGATATTGCCAAAGGCATTGCTATATATTGAATTTACTAAACTTTTATGCGATTTTATTAACTTGAATCCAGATTAAAATTAACGTTTGAAAAGCGATTATGTATACTTTTTCCCCTTGTTTGTCAAGACCTTAATGGCTTTTGCAACAATTCTCATTATGGCTTCAGCAACAAATGAGCCTTCATGTTTATTTTTTTATTTTTTATCTTTTTTTTTATTGTGTTTACCTATTCCATTTATTAGACTTCATTTTATATATATATGAATATATAAATTTTGGAGGGACTACTTGAAAAAATTTTTATTTGTAATTGTTCTTGCCATCTACTGCAGTTCAACTGCTTTTGCTGCTTCCGAAAAAGAGTTATTTGAAAACGGAGTCAATTTTTTAAAACAGGACAAAAACCAGGAAGCCGTTGATTCCTTTACGGCACTGATCGAGATGGCACCCCAAAATCCAAATGCGTATAAAAACCGCGGGGTGGCCTACATGAAATTGAATCGATACGATGCGGCCATAAATGATTTTGAGCAGGTAAAAAAGATTTTGCCTGATTTAAAGGGATTGTACAGCAATCTGGGCGTGGCCTGGTATTATAAAGAAGATTATACCAGAGCCATTGAAAATTATGATAAGGAAATTTCTCTATCCCCTGACAATCATTTTGCCTATTTTAACAGGGCTATCTGCAGGGCTGAACTCAAAGAGTATGGGGCAAGTCTCAAAGATATCAATAAAACCCTTGAACTTATGCCAAAGTTTTATCTGGCACTTTGTTTAAAGGGGGATTTACACACAAATATGAATCAACCCAAAAAAGCGAAACAAGCCTATGAACAAGCAATTTTAATTGAACCCGATAAGGTCTATGCCAAGGAAAAACTTGAAGGACTGATGCAAAAACAGAGTCCAATGGCCGAAACCAAAAAAAAATCTTCGCCGGTTTCAACAATTGCAGCGGCAACTGCTTCTGAAGATTATGAACTACAGATAGGAGCTTGTCAGGTTAAAGACAATGCCCTGCTGATGCGAAAAAAACTTGAAAAAAATGGATATCCGGCAAGAATTCTTGAATTAAAAGGACACAAGAACACCACCTGGTATCTCGTGAGGACAGGTAGATATTCCCAAAAAAAAGCGGCTAAAGTCTTTAAAACAATTTTAAAAAAGGATATGGGAATTGATGTCATCATAAGGCCCTATGACCGATTTTAGCTGACCAATTTTAGCTTCAAGGACTGGACCGATTTTAGGAAAATAGGAAGATAAAAAATGGATATCTATAATTTGGTCAGTTTTGCTGGGATCTTCGGACTGTTGGCCATTGCATGGTTAATATCACGCGTTATCTTTAAAAATACCCAGAAGATTAATTGGCATCTGCTTGGCTGGGCGCTCGGACTCCAGTTTATTTTTGCCTTGTTCATTTTTGTTCTTCCTGCAGGGGTTACCCTGTTCCAGGCGATAAATGATCTGGCCGTAATGGTACTTGGGACTGCGTCTGCGGGGGGGCAATTTGTCTTTGGGCCCCTGGCTTTTCCGCCCGGTGTCCAGGGGTCAATTGGATTCATCCTGGCCTTTCAGGCATTTCCTACGATTATCTTCTTTTCAGCGCTTGTGTCTGTGTTGTATTATTACAACATTTTACCCTTTATTATCCAACTATTTGCCAAACTTTTTACACGATTGATGAGAATTTCCGGTGCCGAAAGCCTCTGCGCAGCCAGCAATATTTTTGTGGGAATCGAATCGGCTTTTACCATCAAACCTTATATTAACAAAATGACCCGGTCTGAACTGTGCACCATCCTCACGGCAGGCATGGCAACTGTGGCATCCAACGTCCTTGCATTTTACGTTTTTACATTACAGGCACAGTTTCCTTCCATTGCAGGACACCTGATATCTGCTTCATTTTTATCGGCTCCTGCAGCCCTGGTCATGTCAAAACTTATCTTCCCTGAATCTGGCACCCCTCAAACCCTTGGCAAGGTTGTGGATATTTACTATGAACGTGAATCTTGTCTTTTTGAAGCCATTATCAATGGTGCCGCATCCGGGCTTAAGGTTATTTTCAGTATTGTGGCACTCTTGATCGCTGTGATGGGGCTTGTGGCTTTGGTCGATCTTATCCTGGGGAGCGCTGGCAATATGGTCAGCCAGTGGATAGAAATCCCCATGGAGTGGTCGTTGAAATCTTTTCTGGGGTATCTGTTTTATCCGTTTACCCTGATGATCGGTATCCCCCCTGTGGATGCCGGCATAATTTCCCGGATCATCGGAGAACGGATTATTTTAACCGAAGTGATCTCTTATCAGGATCTTGCCCTGGCCCTGGCCCAAAAAAGTCTGATCCACCCCAGGTCTGCGGTTGTGGCTGCCTATGCGTTATGCGGATTCGCCCATTTGGCTTCCATGGCTATCTTTGTGGGAGGGATTACAGCCCTTGCCCCGAAACGGACATCAGCCATTGCCGGGGTCGCCATTAAGGCCTTAATCGCCGCTACATTTGCCTGTCTTTTGACAGCCTGTGTGGCCGGTACTTTTTACACCAATACCAGCCTGCTGCTGGGAAATTAAGGATACAAAATGGATTTAGCAAATTCAATAAATTCTGGTTCAACAAATCCAGATATGCTTGGGTTTTCTGATCGTCTGAAACAAGGATGTGAGAAAATAGCCGTGGATATTACTTCAAAACAGATATCCCTGATGGCGGCCCATGGGGCACAATTAATCCTATGGAATAAAAAGATCAACTTGACGGCAATTGTTGAGCAAAAGACCATGGCTGAAAAGCATTTTATCGATGCCCTTGCGGTTCAGCCCTTTTTAGGACAGGAAAAAAAAATCATGGATATGGGAACGGGCGGGGGATTCCCCTCTATACCCTTGAAAATTCTCAATCCCCAGCTTGATTTTGTTCTGGTGGATTCATCCAGAAAAAAAGTTAATTTTTTAAAACATGTGATCCGGACCCTGGGACTGAAAAATATTGAAGCGGTACATGCCAGAGTGGAGGAGCTTGCCCGTGATGATTCCCATATTAATGCCTATGATGCTGTGATCTCACGAGCCTTTGCCGGGCTTGAAAAATTTGTCGGCTTTTCCCTTCCATTGCTAAAACCTGGGGGGACAATATATGCCCTCAAGGGAAAACACGCCCCGGATGAAATAACGCCTGATCTCAAATCTCAATTTGAGATCAGGACAGACCATTATCAGCTTCCCTTTGAAAAATCCGACCGGTATCTGATTCAGTTAAATAAACGATAGCGAGAACAAAGGGGCAAATCCTTTGCCTTGCTTTGTTTTCGCTATCGTTTGTCTGTACAATTGTTCTTGCTTACTCGTTCTTTCCTGCTTTTTATTGTTTATGCGTCTTTTTCTGCATTTACCCGTTCGATTATTTTCTGGGCGAGATCACCCGGAACTTCGTCATAATGCTCAAATTCCATGGTAAAGGTTCCCCGTCCGCCGGTCATGGAACCTAGGTCAGGTGCATACCTGAGTATTTCCGACATGGGAACAAGGGCGTTGATGATCTGTTTGTCTCCCTCAGAATCCATACCTAGGACACGGCCGCGCCTGGAATTCATGTCCCCCATGATGTCCCCTGTTGCATCTTCAGGCACTTTGACAGATACTTTCATGATGGGCTCCAGCAAAGCAGCCCTGGCATCTTTGGCCGCATTTTTAAAGGCGATGGAACCAGCTGTTTTAAAGGCCATTTCAGAAGAGTCAACCGAATGGTAGGAACCAAAATCCACGGTAACCCTGAAATCCACACAGGGAAACCCGGCCAGGATACCGGCTTGGGAACTTTCTCTTACACCCGCCTCAACCGCAGGAATATAATTTTTGGGTATGACGCCCCCCACAATTTTATCGACAAATTCAAACCCCCGGCCCTTGGGAAGTGGTTCAAGTACGATCCAGCAATCACCGAACTGACCATGGCCGCCCGATTGTTTTTTATGTTTGCCCTGGACCCGGATTTTTTTCTTAAAGGTTTCCCTGTAGGCCACTTTAGGAGTTGCGATCTCCATGCCCACATTAAATTTTCTTAGGATTTTATCCGCCGTGGTTTCAATGTGTACCAATCCCCGGCCGGAAAGAATGGTCTGTTTGGTTTCTTTTTCCCGTCGAAGTTGAAGCCCTGTGTCCTCTTCTAAAATTTTGCGGATTGCTTCGTGGATTTTGTCTTCATCATTTTTAGATTTGGGAGAAATGGCAAAGGAAATAACCGGCGGCATGGGTGCCGGGGCAGGAATCTGAATCTCTTTGCCGCCTGTCAGGGTATCACCTGTCAGAGTATCTTTGAGTTTGGCAACCGCCACAATGGAACCGGGAAGGGCACTGGTAATTGTTTTTTGCTCTTTTCCGGCAATTTCCAATAACTGGGAAAATCGTTCCTTGGAGTCCTTTGTCACATTGATAATATTGCCTTCTTTGCCCAGGGTTCCGGAAATCACCCTGAAAAGGGAAAGTCGACCTGCATAGGGATCGACGATGGTGGCAAAAACAAATCCGCAAAACTCGGCCGCAGGATCCGGTGACACAATGACAGGTTCGCCATTGGCATCTATTGCTGTCCAGTCACCGCGATCCAGGGGAGAGGGCATGAAATCATTAATAAAGTTAAAAACCGTATCAATCCCAATCATTTTAACAGCGGAGGTACAGATGGCCGGATAGAATTCGGCATCCAAAACCCCCTGACGAAAAGTGGCCTTGAGTTCATCTTCGGTAAGTTCTTCGCCTTCCAGATATTTTTCAAGAAGATCATCATTGAGTTCTGCAATGTTCTCAATGAATTCTTCCTTTGCCAAAGCAATGTCATCGGCCATGTCGCTTGGTATATCAATTTTTGTGGCTTTTCCATCAGTATCATATTCATAGGCCTGGCCGGAAAGAATATTGACAATTCCTTTAAAATTGTCTTCCTGGCCAATGGGATAACAGATGGGTATTATTTTCTTCTTAAGACTCGTGTTACAGGCAGCAACACAGGTATCAAAATCAGATCGTTCCCGGTCCAGTTTGTTGACAACGACCAATCCGGGTAAATTATATTCAAGGGCACAGGCACCGGCTTCTTCTGTCATAGCCGAAGGACCGCCAACCCCGTCAATGACAAAAACCATGCCGTCGGCAACGGGAAAACAAGTTTTAGCAGCAGAAAAGAAATTTTGATCGCCAGGAGTATCCATCAATGTAATGGTATGCTTGTTGTGAGTATATTTAATAAAAGATGTATTGATACTCTGCTGTTTTTTAATTTCTTCAGGTTGGAAATCCATAACCGTATTGCCGTCTTCCACTCGTCCAAGGCGGTTGGTAACCCCGGCCTTAAAAAGCATAGCCTCAGCAAGAGTCGTCTTGCCTGCACCTCCATGGCCTGCCAGAGCCACATTTCTCATGGTTTTGATTTCTTCGCTCATTACTGCTCCTTTCAACAATTAAATTAATGATATTTAAATAATGAAATTCAAATAATAGTGTTATATTGCCTTTCCATGAAACCTAAGGGATATGATATATTCCTCGTTTCCTTTGGGTCCCAGAATAGGGGAGGGCACCACATCATTAATCCCATATCCCCTGTCTCGAAAAAAAGATTGAATTTCATGAACCACCTTTTTTCTGATTTCCGGATCCTTTACAACACCACCCTTGCCAACATTTTCCTTTCCTGCTTCAAATTGGGGTTTGATCAATGCCAAAACCCCGGTTCCCGCCCGCATAAATTTTTCAGCTGCGGGAATAACTGTTTTAAGTGAAATAAAAGAGGTATCCGCCACCACCATATCAACTTGTTCCTTTATGGCGCCATGGGCCAGATGCCGGATATTACTCCGCTCAATAACAACAACCCTGTCATCCTTCCTTAATTTCCAGGCCAGCTGCCCGTATCCCACATCCACGGCATACACTTTTTTTGCCCCAAACTGCAGCAGGCAGTCTGTAAATCCACCGGTGGATGCACCGATGTCCAGACAAATAAGATTTTTCACACATATGGGAAAAGTTTTCAAGGCTTTTTCAAGTTTAATTCCTCCCCGACTGACATAGGGATTGTCATCTTGCTTAACAATTATACAAGCATTGGTCTCCACCAGGGAACCTGGCTTGTCAACCACAGTGTCGTTTACCAGGACCTTACCGGCCATGATCATGGCTTTTGCCCTGGGCCTTGAAGAAATCAACTCTTTTTCAACCAGTAACAGGTCTATCCTTTTTTTAAGCGTTTTTTTGGATACCATCTGCGCCACATTTTGTTAAATCAGAATCTGCCAAATCCAGCCCTGCCAGCGCTAAACCTGCTGCAACAATGGCCGAAGAATCCACCCCATACTCTTTTTTTAAAAGGTCCTGGGGACCATGCTCCACAAATTTATTATCAATACCGATTCGCTTGAATTCAAGATTCGTCATGCCGTTATCGGCATACATCTCCAAAATAGCAGATCCAAATCCACCGGCCAGCATATGCTCTTCCACGGTAATGATTTTTTTAATTTTGGCGGCTTTTTCCAAGAAAAGTTGTGCATCAAGGGGTTTTACAAACCGGGCATTGATGACCATGGCAAAAATTCCCTTTGAGGCCAACTCTTTGGCCGCGGCCATTGCCTCATAAACAGACTGACCAATGGCAATGATCATGAGATCCTCCCCTTGCGTGACCACCTGGGCCCTGCCGATTTCAACGGGGGTAACATCTTCTAAAATCTCAACGCCCTGGCCCTTGCCCCTGGGATATCTCAGGGCAATGGGGCCGTCATGATTGATGGCGGTCAACAGCATCCTTGCCAGTTCGTTTTCATCCATGGGTGACATGATGGTCATATTGGGCATACTTCTTAAATAGGAGAAATCAAACAATCCGTGGTGGGTGGGACCATCTTCCCCCACAATCCCCCCCCGATCAATGGCAAAAACCACCGGGTGGGCGTCAATACAGACATCGTGAAGGATCTGGTCATAGGCCCTCTGGAGAAAGGTGGAGTATATTGCCACCACGGGTTTTGCCCCCTTGGAAGCAAGTCCTGCAGAAAAGGTAACCGCATGCTGTTCGGCAATGCCCACATCAATAAACCGGTCTGGATATTTTTCTGAAAATTCGATTAATCCGGTTCCTTCGGGCATGGCAGCCGTAACCGCCACAATTTTCTCGTTGGTTTTGGCAAAACGCACCATATGGGATCCAAACACCTGGGTATAGGAGGGCAAGGGATTCGATTGTTTATTGCTTTTACCCGTATCCACCGCAAAAGATCCCACGCCATGAAAATAGACGGGATTTTTTTCCGCAGGCCCATACCCCTTCCCCTTGATGGTGGTTACATGGAGTAACACCGGGGAGTCCGGATTTTTAATATTGGTTAGGATATCAATCAAATGGTCCAGGTTATGGCCGTTAATGGGGCCGAAATAATCAAAATTAAAGGCCTCAAACAACATTCCGGGGGTGACAAAAGTTTTAAAGGATTCTTCCCATCGTTTGGCAATCTGGTACATGTCGTCCCCGATTTTGGGGAGAGATTTTAAAAATGCGCCAAACTGGTTTCGCATGTTCTGGAGATATTTGGCAGATAAAGTCCGGCTCAAATAAGAAGACAGGGCACCTACATTGGCAGAAATGGACATATCATTGTCATTGAGAATTACAATTTGTTTTCGTTTCTGATCGCCTGCCTGGTTCAATCCTTCATAGGCAAGCCCTGCTGTCAAGGATCCATCCCCAATTACAGAAATCACATCAGACTCATCACCGTTCAGGTACTTAGCATAACAGATCCCCAGGCCAGCGGAAATAGAAGTGGAGGAATGGCCCACGGTAAACCCGTCATAGGGGCTCTCCTTCATTTTTGTAAATCCTGAAATCCCCTTGTACTGACGCAGGGTATCAAAACTCTTATTTCTTCCGGTAAGAAGTTTATGGGCATAGGCCTGGTGACCCACGTCCCAAATCAGGGTGTCTTTGGGAAGATCAAACACATAATGGATGGCAAGGGTCAGTTCAACAGCCCCCAGGCTCGAAGCCAAGTGTCCGCCGTTTTTGGAAACCACATCAATGATCCTGCTTCGGATCTCGGCTGCCAGCAAAGGCAGTTCATTACGTGATAATTTTTTAATATCTTCAGACGTTTTTATTTGTTCAAGCAGACTCAATATTTCTTACCTTAATTTAGTGATCTCTGTTAATAATATAATTGGCAATGGCCCGCAAAGGGTCTGCTTGTTTATCAAATTCTGAAATAGCAGCAAGCGAAGTATCAACCAATTGCCTTGCATAGGCCCTGGATTGTTCAAGACCCAAGATACTAGGAAAGGTCATTTTATCATGCAAGGCATCAGACCCTATGGCTTTTCCCATAATATCGGGATCCCCTTCCACATTTAAAATATCATCCATAACCTGAAAAGCAAGGCCGATATTATCAGCATAGTGACAGAGAGACGCAAGTGCCTGGGAATCAGCTTTTGCACTTAAAGCCCCTGCCTCCACACTGACACGTATCATCCGGCCGGTTTTCAGGCCATGGATCTTTTTAAGATGATCCAGGAGGTCTTGTTTATTCCCAATATTATTCTGGGCAATGATTGATTCAATGCTTGATTCAATGCTTGATTCAATTATTTGGGCCTGCATGTCCAGCATCTGGCCTTCCACCATTCCGTTTACACCGGCAGCAAGACAAATCCGAGCCAAAATTTCCAGCAGGATCGATTTGTCCGGATAGAACTCAAACACAGCATCTGGCCGGGTCAACACATAAAAGGCGTGGGTTAAAAGGCCATCCCCGGCCAGTATGGCCGTGGCCTCTGAAAATTTTTTATGGCAGGTTAGAACCCCCCGTCTTAAATCATCATCATCCATGGCCGGCAAGTCGTCGTGTATAAGCGAATAGGTATGAATCATCTCTATGGCACAGCAGGCGGGCAGGGCAGTAAGGGGGTTCCCCCCACAGGCCTGGGCTGCTGCCAATCCCAGCACAGGGCGAAGGCGTTTTCCCCCGGCCATTAGCGAGTGGGCCATGGCCTGAACCAATTCACGACTGGGGTCCAACTGGCCCAGTATTTTTGCAAGCGAGTCCTCAACAAGGGTTTTATTGACCTTTAAATAGGCGGAGAAATCAAATGAAAGCTCATTCATTGTCAAAGGGTTCTTCCTTCATGGACCCGTCATTACCCCGGGTTAATTGGGTTATCTTTTTTTCTGTTTTATCCAGAATATCCAGACAATATTTGGAATGGGTTATGCCGGTTTCATATTTTTTTACGGCCTGTTCAAGGCTTAAATCTCCGGATTCCATTTCCCTAACGATTTCTTCGAGCTGCTTTAAGGCTATCTCAAATGTTTTTTTGGCCATTTATTTTACCACCCGGGTCACCAGGCGTCCTTTAGATAATACTAATTCTATTTTGTCGTCCAGGTCAGCATCAGCAGCATCCATGAGTATTTTTTTCCCGGGTAAAATCCTTGCGATACTATACCCGCGATCCAAAACAGATATAGGGTTAAATGCACAAAGTTTTACCCCCATCTCCCTGGTTTTTGTTTTCCAGACAAAAAGACGCCCCTCCATCCCTTTTCCAAGGGAAGCACTTAATCTGTCCACCTGTCGTTTGTGCTCCCTGATGTTTACCAGAGGCGTTCTTGTCTCCAGGGTCTTTTGCAGCCAGGAGACCCGCTCCTTGTTATGTCGAACCCGGGTTTTAAGAGTTCGTTTCATCCGTTGATCACATTCTTCAATTCGGTTTTTTAAATCATCTATTATACGGTCGGGACTTTTAAGCCGGAGATTAAGGTCATCTAATTTTTGCTGAAAGAAATTGATTTTTTGACCCATGCCGTGGACAAGGGATGCCCTAAGCTGGGTAATCCTTTGAATCAATGCGCTTTTGTCAACAAGAGCAAGTTCCGCTGCTGCAGAAGGGGTAGGGGCCCTGCGATCGGCCACAAAATCAGCAATGGTAAAATCGGTTTCATGACCCACCCCTGTAATAATGGGAATTTTTGATTCAAATATGGCCCTTGCAACCAATTCAGAATTGAAAGCGGCGAGATCTTCGATGGATCCGCCACCCCTGGCAAGTATGATAAGATCCGCCTTTTTTGAAGCAAGGTTCACGGTTTCAATGGCCTTTGCAATCTCATCTTTTGCAGTGTCACCCTGAACTTTAACCGGCACAATTTGAAGATGACACCCGGAAAACCGCCTAGAGGCCACATGGATGATATCCCGGACAGCCGCACCGGTCCCAGAAGTGATCACATTGATTTTAGACGATAAAAAAGGAATTGGCTTTTTATGGACATCTTCAAAAAGTCCCTGGGATGCCAGTTTTTTTTTTAATTGTTCAAAGGCCACCTGCAGGGAACCGACACCTTCAGGTTCCATGTGTTCAAAAATCAATTGATAGGATCCCCGGGGTTCATAGAGAGAAATCCTGGCAAGACCTACAATTTTCATGCCCGATTCCGGTTGAAACTTCAGGCCTCGTTTCTGATTTTTAAACATAACACAGGAAATGACGGCATTGGTATCTTTCAAGGAAAAATAGGAATGCCCGGAGGCAGGCGTGGCATAATTGGAGATTTCCCCAATAACCCACAAAAAAGGAAATCGTTCTTCAAGGAGAAATTTGATTTCCCTTGTCAGGGTCGAAACCGTATACATATGCCCATTATTTTTTGCTGCTGTTTTCATTTTGTTTAAACCCCATGCAATAGCAAAGTCATAATTTATAAAACAATGGCATGTTTTTAACAATACTAATCTTGGGTTCTTTACAAAATTTAAGCGGTGGACATGGGCTTACAAAAAAAACCATATTTATATTTTGTCCGATAATATATATTATGTAAACTTTTGTTATTCTAATAAAACCATAGCACAAATGAATGATTAACCAAATTGTAATCTTGAAATATCCCCTTCCCGTGTTATATTATCTCGCAGATAAGTGTTAAACTAAATTTTACCCTGGAGGAATCTATGAATCAAACATTTTCAAGTTCACAACCCACTGCACTGACAAAAGTCAATTCTTTTATCAGAAGCGTTTATAACTGGATGGCTGTCGGCCTTGGATTGACCGCCTTTGTTGCATACTATGTTTCAAACAGCCAAGCTGCGATCCAGTTTGTTTTCGGGAACAAAATGGTATTTTACGGGCTTATCATTGCAGAATTGGGATTTGTCTTTTACCTGAGTGCAAGGATACAAAAGATACAGGCGTCCACGGCAACCGCGCTCTTTGTCATTTATGCCGCATTAAACGGCGTTACCATGTCCTTTATATTTCTTGCATATACAAGTTCATCCATCGTCTCCACCTTTGTGGTATGTTCTGTCACCTTTCTTGCCTGCAGTATCTACGGCATGATTACCAAACGGGACCTGACTTCCATGGGCGGATTTTTAACCATGGGGCTTATCGGCATCATCATCGCCTCTGTGGTCAACATGTTCGTACAGAGCTCAGGAATGTCCATGCTCATCTCCTATGTGGGTGTTCTTGTTTTTGTCGGGCTGACGGCCTATGATACTCAGAAATTAAAGACAATGGCGGCCACCCTTCCCGACACAGCTTCCGGGGCCATGGTGCGCAAAGGCGCTATCATGGGCGCTCTGTCATTATATCTTGATTTCATAAACCTGTTCCTCATGCTGCTGCGCATCATGGGTGGCAGCCGGGATTAAGCCTTAAAAAAAATTATAGCATTAAAAAAAGGGTGATCCGTATGGGGTCACCCTTTTTTTGGTTTTTTTTCGATCTTTAAAAAATAAGCCCTTAAATATTTTCTCTTATCGCCTTGCAGATATCCTCACAAAAGCCTTGGGTCTGCTTCTCATCAGGGCCCTCTACCATCACCCTCAACAAGGGCTGGGTCCCTGAATACCGTATCAAAACACGGCCCTTGCCAAGAAGTTGATTTTCAACTTCTTGTATGGTTTTGGCAATGGGTTCAATTCGGGTAAAGTCAGGCCGGGATGCATCCACCTCAACATTCATCAAGACCTGGGGGTAAACAACCATAATAGAAGCCAAATCCGACAAACGATTGCCGGTTTCCACCATGACCTCCAAAAGCTTCAGGGCGGACAACATTCCATCCCCCGTGGTATGATCCTGCAAAAAGATCATATGCCCTGAATCTTCGCCCCCCATAACAGCGCCGGATCGGCCCATCTCTCCCAGGACATTTCTATCCCCCACATCTGATTTTAAGTGTTTAATATCAAGTGTTTCAAGCACTTTTGTCAAACCAATATTGCTCATGGTTGTGCTTACAACTATATTGTTCTTCAATTGATTCTTCTCTTTTGCAAACTTGGCACAGATGGCAAGTATCCCGTCTCCTGTAATCTCATTGCCTCGCTCATCAATGGCAATGAGACGATCTGCATCCCCATCAAAGGCAAGACCGATATTTGCCTCCTCCCTTAACACCCTGTTTTTAAGATCCCGGGTGTGCTGGGATCCACAATTATCATTAATGTTGATACCATTGGGCCTGTCATGAATGAATTGTACATCAAACAACTGATCATTGAACACCAGGTGACTGATACTGGAAGCCGCCCCATTGGATGCGTCAATTACAATTTTAATCGAGACAATTTTGGAGGGGCTATTTTTGACCCGATTTTTATCCTGGGAATCGTGTTTCCTGAATGGAAACTTCTTGAGCAAGAAGCCCGCATACATATTCAAACTATCTGAAATTATTGATATTTTTCCAACTTTGTCCCGTGGAACACTTTTTTCTTCCAGTATATGGGATTCGATCTCTGCCTCCTGGGCATCACTGAGCTTTACCCCACCCTGGCCAAAAATTTTAATCCCGTTGTCATGATAGGGATTATGGGAAGCCGAAATGACAATCCCTGCACCCACCCCCTCTATGCAGGTACTTAAATACGCCACCCCGGGCGTGGGTATCACACCTGCCAAAAGCACATCAACACCAACACAAGCAATGCCTGCAGCCAGGGCTGATTCGAGCATGTCGCCGCTTTCCCGGGTATCCTTTCCAATGACAACCGCCCCCTGCCCTGTCTTTTGTGCCAACAGGCCCACAGCCTGTCCTGTTTTCAATGCGATTTCACAGGTAATAGGATAAAGGTTTGCCCTGCCCCGGATGCCATCTGTCCCAAAAAGTTTTCCCATTTAGAATTCGCTCCTGATTTTTTCTTCAATCCCATAAAGCCATTTGCTTCCTGCCACTGAAATATTTGGAGCAAGACCCTGGATAACAGGGATATAGTTTTGTCCATTGGCTGTAATCACCAGCTCAATTGCCTTTACAAAGGACTCTCCTTCCCTTGTCATCTCATCTGAAACCAAATTCTTATTAAAAATATCTTCTGCTTTGTTGAGCATTTCAACGGCAGTATCATGCAAACCAATGGTATTGGTTTCTTGGCCCTTACTGCCGGTCAATAAAATTTGCCTTGAAATCGTCAACTTTTCATTAAGGCCTTTCAACCTCTTTATTCGTTCTTCAATGCAATCGGATAAATTTTGCTGCATCCCCAAAAGGAGCTGTTCTGACAAATAATCATGGACAAAAAGGGGCCTGACATTATGGTACCAGGCCCCTAGGGAGATCAACCCGGCTATATACGCAATATTATTGTTAACAATATTCTCCACCCCAGAGTATACCCCCACCCGGCGGGGAAGGGAAACCTCCTTGAACCCACCGCCTAATATCATCCGATCATTTTTGAGTTCATTTTTCCGAATAATGGACCCGGCAGCTGTCATACATCCGTAACCCAATCGAAGGGGTCCCACAATCCCTCCCTGCCCGCCCAGGAATATGGGCCTTTGTTTCAGCATAACCCCCTGGTGAACATTTCCCATCATGGAGGCGGTGGCCTTGTCCTGGTTGGGGGTATAATTAAAATGGATAAAGGAAGATCCTACCTCGGAATGATCTTGCCGACTGGTGCCGCCGGCCATGAAGCAATCACAAAAATTAATCAGACTGCCCAGGGTGACAAAGGGAAATAAAATGGTCTGCTTTAATCCCACCGTATGGGCGGCACTGGCTTCCTCCTCCAGAATAGTTCCCTTTCTGACATGCCCACCGGATCCAAATACATTATTTCCGGCAAAAACAGCATCCTGGAAAAATCCGCCATCAAGCCGGGTGCTTTCTCCCACCAGGGTATTTTCCATGGTAACCGGTGCCTCATATCCAATCCGGGAATTGGGCATAATCAAAGACCTGTTTCCGATTATCTTAGTACCGGAATAGAGGGTAACCCCCTGCCCTGATATTTTGTCTATATTAACATCATCACCGATATAAACCGATTCGGGATTGGGAATACGTACCCCTTTTTGCAATAGTAACTCCACTTTTTTAATTTTCATAAAACCAGTATTAATTATCTTAGGGTTTAATTGTCAAGGGTTTTTGCAGGGTACCGGCAGGTAGCACGCAAATTATGGTCATTTTTATTTACAGATCGTCAAGACATTGGTAATTGTTATAAGAGGTGTAAAGAGGATAAAAAAAATAACAAAATTTTAGAGCCGATTATATCAGAAGTGCTTTGTAAATAATAGATACAACAGGGGGGTAAAATGCTGTCAAAAGGACTGCTCCATCCAGATAGTTCCAAGGATCAGGGTATTTTCAGGGATTTGACTGAACACGCGAGCTGTTTTGGGACCCAATCCTATCATTTAAAACATCTCGTCGGGCAACCCGAAAGGTTTGCAAAATTTTCTCTTAAAATCAAAGATTTTTTTCTGGATTTTTCCCGCCAGCGACTGGATAAGCATGCCTTCAAGTCCTTGATCCAACTGGCAGAAGAGACAAAAGCATGCCAGCACTTTTCAGACATGGCGATAGGCAAGCTTGTAAATACAACAGAACAAAGAGCTGCCCTGCATACCGGAGCACGGGAATTTTCAAAGCACGATCTGAAGGTTGGGGATATTGATGTTAGTTCCGAGATGGACAGGGTCAACCGTGAAATAAAAGACTTTTCTGTGGCTGTCCACCAGGGAAAAATAAAAGGCAGCACAGGCAAGCGTTTTACCCAGGCGGTTGTCATTGGTATCGGCGGATCCTATCTGGGGTGTGAATTTGCATTTGAAGCCTTGAAACAATCCATTGATCCAAAAATAATCCTTCACTTTCTGCCCAATGTGGATATTGATAATTTTAATAGCATTATAAAAAAAATTGACCCGGAAACCTGTTTGTGGATCGTGATCTCAAAATCCTATACCACCACGGAAACCATGGCCAACCTTGCCCAGGCACAATTATTTTTAAAGACCCGTGGCCTTTCCCCCGAAGATCACCTGGTTACAGTGACAGCCAAGGGAAGCCCGGGGGATGATCCTTTAAATCCAGTTCTTGCCGCCTTTCATATGTTTAATTTTATCGGGGGGCGCTTCTCCGTCACCTCGGCTGTGGGGGGGGTGCCCTTAAGCCTTGCCTTTGGGTTTGACAGCTTTGAAAGATTTTTAAAGGGCTGCCATGCCATGGATACCCATGCACTGACAGCACCGGAATCCCAAAATATCCCTTTGGTGGCTGCCCTGATCAGTATCTGGAACACCTTTTTTCTCAATTACCCTGCCCAGGCGGTCATCCCCTATTCCAGCGGATTATCAAAATTGCCGGCCCACATACAGCAACTATACATGGAAAGCATCGGCAAGCATGCGTCCCGAGACGGCCAGTTTCTCATCCAACCCGCCGGCAGCATTATCTTCGGGGAACCCGGAACCAATGCCCAGCATTCTTTTTTCCAGTTGGCCCACCAGGGGCCAGCCTTTCCCATTGAATTTATCGGCGTTGTCAAACCCGCCTATACAGGAGCGTGTGCCAAATCAAAAGGAGTCAGCAATCACCAGGAACTGTGGGCCAATATGATTGCCCAGACCCTGGCCCTGGCCATTGGCAAAGAAGACACGGTTCCGGCAAAATCCTTTGACGGCAACAGGCCCTCGTCCCTGATCCTCATCAAAGACCTGTCCCCGGAAAGCCTGGGGAACTTATTGGCTTTTTATGAAGCCAGAACCGTGTTCGAGGGATTTATTCTTGGCCTTAATCCCTTTGACCAGTTTGGAGTGGAGTTGGGGAAAGTTCTGGCAACTGATATTAGAAAAGAAATTCAACTCAAAAACCAATCTTTAAAAAATGAATTGAGCAATGAATTAAATGATGATTTTGAGCATTTGGAAGATGCAAAAAGATTTTATTTAAAGACCTTGTTCAAGGGTTCGCTGGAATAGAAAATTTTACCAAAGGGCTCACAAAGAGATAACCAGAGCCCTTTGGTAAATTATGACCCGTTACAAAAACCGGTAGACACAAGCTCCCCAGGTAAGCCCGGCGCCAAGTGCGGCAAAAAGCACGGTCTCTCCGGATTTGCCGGTTCGTCCCTGTTCAACGGCTTCATGGAGGGCAAGGGGAATACTGGCAGCAGTGGTATTGCCGTATTTTTCAATATTATGAAAGATCTTGTCGTCGGGAAGCCTTAAAAACTGCCCAAAGGCCTGATTTATTCTCTTGTTTGCCTGGTGGGGAATAACAAGGTCAATCTGGTCAAGGCCTATTCCGGCTTTTTCAAGTGCTTCATGGGTTACCTTTGGCAGCAGACGAACTGCTTTTTTGAAAATACTGGGTCCGTCCATGACGGGAAAATACCGAGGATCGTCAAGGGAAATACCCGGCGGATTACGCTGGGGAAGACGTGATGCCGGCAGTTCAGCCATCAAGGATTCTGCAAAATTTCCATCTGTATGGAGAGCCGAGGCCAAAAGACCAACGGTTTTTTCGGTATCAATCCCTTCGATGCAGACAGCTGCTGCGCCGTCCCCGAAAATAACGGTGACATCCCTGCCCCGGGTGGACTTGTCCAGCCCTGAAGAATGAACTTCTCCGCCCACCAAAAGCACCTTTTTAGCAAGACCGGTCTTGATGTAAGCATCTGCCGTGGCAAATCCATACAAAAATCCAGTGCACTGCTGACGGATGTCCAGGGTCGGGGTGGAATTCAATCCCAGCTTGGCCGCCAAAAGACATCCGCATCCCGGAAACATGATGTCCGGGCTCAGGGTGGCAAATATGATAAAGTCCAAATCATCTGCAGTCCATTCGGCTGCGTCAAGTGCCTGTTTGGCAGCTTCAAACCCAAGATCAGATGCACCCATCACACCCTCTTCAGGTATCCAATATCTTTGTTTAATCCCAGTTCGCTGCTGGATCCACTCATCCGAAGTATCCATAATTTTTTCAAGATCTTTATTGGTCACCAGGTTGGGGGGGACAAACTTACCGGTACCTCTTATAACGCTTTTTATCATTTGGGCTCCCTAATTTTATCTGCAAAAGTATCAATTGCTAAATATTAAATACTGCTATATTATTCACGCCTTATAATATTTATTTGTTTTTTAGGCAAGAAACTTAACTAAAACCAATTATAATTATAAAAGTCAATTATAATTTAAGGAAACCGTGGTTACACAATTATTCATGCTTTTAGCCGGCCTTGTACTGCTCTATTTTGGATCTTCCATTCTGGTAGAGGGTGCGGCATCCACAGCGGTCATGTTTGCGGTTCGCCCTGTCATAATAGGACTTACCATCGTCTCCCTTGCCACATCGGCTCCGGAACTTCTGGTCAGTCTTGTGGCGGCTTATAAAGGGTCCGGCGGTATTTCAATCGGCAATATTTTGGGAAGCAATGTCATTAATATTGCTCTTGTACTCGGCGTTTCCGCTGTTATACGACCGGTTTCCATCAGCCGGCAAGTGGTTAAAATTGAAATCCCCTATATGATTTTTATCTCGGTCGTTTTTTGGGTGCTCTGTATGGATTCCAGTATTAACAGGATCGATGGGATTGTTCTCATCTTTTTTTTGGGTGTTTTTCTGATCTACGGCTTTCTTACTGCCAAGGACAAATCCAATGGGCAAGCCCCCCCTATGGACCGACCCCTTAAGCAATTGCTCAAAAATATTTTTTTTATTGTCCTGGGAATTATCATGCTCTCCCTGGGTGCCAATTTTGTAGTACAAGAAGCCATTGTCATTGCCAGCCAAATGGGGCTTTCCCAAACATTTATCGGTATTTCCGTGGTGGCCCTTGGCACCTCCCTGCCGGAACTTGCCACCTCTGCCGTTGCAGCGGCCAGGGGAGAAAGTGATATTTCAGTGGGTAATGTGGTGGGATCCAACTTGTTTAATATCTGCCTGGTCATGGGCGTGGTCGGCCTTTTCAACCCCATGTCCATTGACCCCTCACTCCACGGATTTGAATTTCCTTTCATGATCTTTATCTGTTTTGTCTTGGGAATTATGGCCTTTGTAAAAAAAGGAGTTAACAAACCAGGCGGCATCCTGTTTATCCTCTTATTTTTTATTTATATAATAGTGTCCTATGTAAAATAGTGGTTCTGTTTTTTTTATTCTTTACTTCAGCTTTATTTTTAAATATAGACTAAGTGTATGAATTATACAGGTGTTTGTTGCAAAAGCTTGTCTGCATTTCATGCGGCATATCATGATTTTACATTCTTTAAAGGAGAAAGTATGCGCAAAATTATTGTATTCACTATTGTGGCCTTTACCTTTGCCATGGCGTTTTCGCCGCTGGCATTCAGTGCCAGAAAAACCATTATCAAAATCGGGATCAACGCCCCCTTAACCGGGGATATCCCCAAAGTGGGTGAAGGGAGCAAATATGCCGCCATGATGTGGCTTGAAGACATTGAAAAAGCCGGGGGCCTGGAAGTGGGCAGCAAAATGTATGAAGTGGAACTGGTTATTGAAGACAATGAATCCAAGGCGGAATCTGCGGTAAAAGCCAACACCAAAATGATCACCCAGGATGATGTACTTGCCATTATCGGTCCCCAGTCATCCAAACAGGCGATCCCGGCAGGTGAAGTGGCCAATAAATATAAAACCGTCATGATCAGTCCCTGGTCCACCAACCCCGCCACCACAATGGACCGTCCCTTTGTTTTCAGAGGGTGTTTCCTGGATCCCTTCCAGGGACCGGTTATAGCAAATTTCATCTCCGATGAATTTGGATTTACCAAGGCAGCCGTTCTTTATGATGTGGCATCTGATTACCCCAAGGGACTTGCCGAAGTGTTTAAAGCAGCATGGGAAAAAAAGCATGGCGAAGGTTCCGTGGTTGCCTATGAAAGTTTTACCACCAAGGACACTGATTTCTCATCCCAGCTGACCAAAATTGTCAGGTCCGGTGCCCAGGTGCTGTTTACCCCCCAGTATTACAATGAAGTGCCCTTGATTGTAAAACAAGCCAGCCAACTTGGCTGGGAAGGCCCCATCGTGGGATCCGACTCCTGGGGATCTGCCGAGACAGTTGAACTCTGCGGAGAGGCCTGCTATGGACTGTTCTTTTCTACCCATTATGCAGCCGCCGGTGCCAAGGGTGCCACCAAAGCCTTCATTGACAGATATGAAGCCGCCTATGGCTATACACCCGATGATGTGGCAGCCCTTACCTGGGATGCCCTGCAGCTTGCCCAGCAGGCCATTCAGGATGCCGGTAAAATCACCGGTAAAATGGGAAAAGACAGAGAAGCCGTTCGTAATGCCCTGGCCAACATTAAAGATTTTGCTGGCATCACCGGTAACATGACTTTTACAGAAGAAGGGGATCCCATCAAATGTGCGGTTATCGTTAAAATCAATGACCGAGGTGAATACGAATTTTATAAATCCGTTTGCCCCTGATACCATAATCGAAAACGGTAATTGGCACGAATTAATAGATACCTTTAAAAATGACTGCTGTACATCTATGGTGCAGCAGTCATTCATATCTAAATGCAACAGGACTAAATGCAACAGGAGCTGGTGAATGGAATCTTCGATAGAATTATTCCAGTATATTCTTCAAAATGTGATTAATGCGGCACAAAGGGGCAGTTTCTATGCCGTTATATCCATTGGGTATTCAATGGTTTATGGCGTTTTAATGCTCTTTAACTTTGCCCATGGCGATATTTTTATGGTGGGAACCTATATCGGTTTTGGTATTGCCACCCTTTTTCTGGCCATTTTTGCAGGCCTTTTGCCTGGCCCATTGATTTTTTTGGCCACGGTGGTGACGACCATGTTCCTGGCATCCTGGATCGGTGTCTTCGTTGAAGTTGCCGGGTACCGACCCCTTCGAGATGCCCCCCGGGCCTCTGCTGCCATCACAGGGCTGATGATCGGTATTATTTTTGAAACCGGGATTTTAATCCTTCTGGGAGCCAAGCGCCTCAGCTTTCCGCCCTTGATGGAATCGGTCACCTACCATGTCGGCGGTATCTATGTCACCAATGTAAAGATAATGATCATTATCATATCATTGCTGCTCATGCTGGCTCTGCACTATTTTATCCAAAAAACCAAGTGGGGAATGGCCATGCGGGCTATGTCCTATGATTTTCTGGCCGTCCCCCTCATGGGCGTGTCCATAAATGTCATCGCTCCTTTAACCTTTGCCGTGGGGGCAGGTTTGGCTTCGGTGGCCGGAATTCTTTACGGCCAGGCATATCCCATCCTGGATCCTTATATGGGGGTCATTATTGGCTGGAAGGCCTTTGTTGCCGCAATCCTCGGCGGACGAGGCTCCATAAAAGGCGCCGCCCTTGCCGGCTATCTTTTGGGGTTTATTGAAATTTTTGTGGCAACCATCTTCCCGTCCACCCTGAGGGATCTGATTGCCTATTCGATTATCCTTGTGATCCTGACCTTCAGGCCCCGGGGATTTTTCGGAATGGAGCATAGTACAAAACTAAGATTATAAAAATCAGGACTATAAGAATTTGGATTATAATTTGGTTAACGAAAATCACACAGGAACATTAAATGGAATTTGCAAGAAAATTTAAACGCGTGTTTTCAACCGTGCCCATGCTGGGCTGGCTTTTGGGAACTCTTGTGGCGGTGCTCATCGAGTATTACTGGGGATATGACTATATCTCCTATTACCTGGGACTTCCCAAAATACCGGTGCTGTTCGGTGCGCTTATCATGCTCAAGAAACCCATGATGATACCCGGAGCCATCGGGTATGATATGATCGTATATGTTATCCCCATTCTTTTGGTGGCAAAGGTGAGCACCCGTTTCACCAATCCTTTGGCGGCTTCCTTTGAACGACTCCCCCTCTGGACGTCTGTCCTCATCCATTTGGTCTTTTTCTATGCCATCCTCCATCTATGGGCCGGCATCAATGATTATCGGGTTTTGATCGTCAAACTGACCCTAATTTCGATTATTCTCACCGTCAGTATCAATGTGATCAATGGATACCAGGGAGAATTTTCCTGTTCCCATCCAGGGTTTATGGCATTGGGGGCCTATACCTCCTCCATCATCACCCTGGTCCTGTTTGTGAACGATAAAATTTTCGGGACGGCCCTTTTGCCGGCAAGCTTTGGCCCCTGGATCTTTCCCTTTGCCCTCTTGGCAGGCGGAGCTGCTGCGGCCCTGGGCTCTCTTTTGGTGGCCGTCCCTTCGTTCAGAACAAGGGGAGATTATCTGGCCATTATCTCGTTGGCATTCATGTTTATTGTCAAGTCTGCCGTTGAAAACCTCAATGTTATCGGCGGTGCCAGGGGTATGGGCGGTCAGCCTGATTATGCACCCCTGCCCATTATTTTTATCTGGACCATGCTGTGCATCTGGGTGGTTCACAATTTTGTCTCCTCCATCATGGGCAAGGCCCTGAACACGGTGCGCGATGACGAGGCCGCCTCAGAATCCATGACCATTAAAACCCGAAAAACCAAGATGACCGCCTTTATGTTCGGTGCCTTCTGGGCCGGGGTTGGGGGAGGACTTTTTGCCCATGTCCTGGCCTATATAAATCCGGGCATGTTCAGTATCAACCGTCTGGCAGAAATTCTGGCCATGGTCTATTTTGGGGGCCTCAATTCCATTGTAGGATCAATTGTGGGAGCCGTGAGCATCAATGTGCTGGGAGAAGCCCTTCGCCCCCTTGAGCTTTTCAAGTGGATTATCATTCCTTTGATTTTGATCTTTGTCATGATCTTTAGACCCTACGGACTGATATCCTTTAAGGAGATCAATGCCAAACGGCTCCTGCGGTCCAAAAACAACCCTAAAAATTTAGTTAAAAGCGACCCCATGAATACTATGGCTAAAGACAAACTAGGAGTGTAACTATGTCAGCATTGCTCAGTGTAAAAAATATGACCCATTATTTCGGCGGGTTGCGTGCTGTTCACAATTACAATCTGAATATTGCGCCCCAACAGATAACCGGGCTTATCGGACCCAATGGTGCCGGGAAAACCACCATTTTCAATTTGATCACAGGGGTCTATACCCCCACAGAAGGCACCATCACCCTGGAAAATGAAAATATCAAGGGGCTTGAAACCAATGAAATCGCTGCCAAGGGTCTTGGAAGAACCTTTCAAAATCTGGCACTCTGGCGGCATATGAATGTACTGGATCATATCAAAATGGCCCATTATTCCCAGCTCACCTATGGCTTGTTCGGATCTTTTTTCAACACCCCCACCTGCCGCAGGGAAGAGGCCCAGGTTGAAGAAAATTCTTATCGGCTCCTGGAATTGTTTGACATCAAACAGCATGCAAACCAGAACGTGACCAACCTGCCCTATGGGGCCCAGCGCCGGGTTGAAATGGCAAGGGCCATGGCCACCAACCCCAAGGTGCTGTTTTTGGATGAACCCACGGCTGGCATGACACCGGATGAACTGGTCCAGATGATAAAAATTATCCGCCAGGTCCACGAGGATTTTAAGGTGGCTATCTTTTTGATAGAACATCGGATGAAGTTTGTCATGGATTTATGCCAGTATATCCAAACCTTGGTATTTGGAGAAATAATTGCTGAAGGCCCGCCGGAGGAAATTCAGAATAACCCGGAGGTCATTGAGGCCTATCTTGGCAAGGAGGATCTGACCTGATGCAATTAAAAGTAGAGAATCTAAAGGTATCATACGGAAACATAAAAGCCCTCCACGGCATCAGTTTTTCCGTTGAAGCAGGTGAGATTTTAACCATCATCGGTGCCAATGGTGCCGGTAAAAGTACCACTCTTCGGGCTATTTCACGGATGGTCCCTTCAAAGCCAGGCTCGATCCTGGAGTTTGAAGGGGAAAATATTTTAAAATACAGTGCGGATCGTGTGGTGTCACGCCTGGGAATTTCCCATGTACCCGAAGGCCGACGAATTTTTGGAAACCTAACGGTTACCGAAAACCTGATCCTTGCCTGCTTTGCCCGGCGAGACAAGGACCAGATTGTGAAGGATAAAAAATGGGTATTTGATCTGTTTAACCGGCTGGAGGAAAGAAAAGACCAGCTGGCAGGAACCCTTTCCGGCGGCGAGCAGCAGATGCTGGCCGTGGGCCGGGCCTATATGTCCGGCCGAAAAATCATGCTCCTGGACGAGCCTTCCATGGGACTTGCCCCCATACTCATGCTGGATATGTTCAAGGCGCTCAAAGAGATCAACAAGCATGGGACCACCATCCTTTTGGTGGAACAAAATGCCAGGTTAGCCCTTAAATTTGCCCAACGAGGCTATGTGATTGAAAACGGATCTCTGGTCCTTGAAGGACCGGCAGACGAACTGCTCACCAACCCCGAGGTTAAAAAGGCCTATCTGGGCGCATAGATAAAACCCGGACCCATAAAAAAGGCCCTGAAAAAAATCATTTTTTTCAGGGCCTTTTTTATGAAAAGCTTGTTTTTATGAATATTTTTTAAAACCCGCCACCACTGATTCAACAGCCCTTTTTAAAATTCCCCTTGGGCAGGCAATATTAAACCGTTCAAACCCTGCCCCATTCTCTCCGAACCAATCCCCATGATCCAGGGCAACCCCGGCCTCCTCCTCGATTATCTGAATAATTTTTGTGGGGGACAGCCCCAGGGATCTAAAATCTGCCCAGGCCAGATAGGTTCCCTCAAGATCAAAAACCTTAACGCCTGGTAATTGTTCTTCCAGGCTTGCTTTCAGGTAAATAAAATTATCCTGGAGGTATACGATCAGATCATCCAACCAGGGTTCAGCCCCATTATAGGCAGCCGTTGTGGCAATGGCTCCAAAAAGCGTTCCGCTGCCCCGGCCCCCTACCCCCAGATTTTCAAAAAAATGGGCGACTTCATTTCGCAGTCTCGCATTGGGGATGATGAGGCTGGACTGCTGAAGACCTGCCAGATTAAACGTCTTGCTGGCCGAATTAGCGGTAATGGAATGCTGGGCAAATTCATCGCAGATATCCTGGAAACAGATATGTTTAAATCCCGGCATGATCAGGTCGCAATGAATTTCATCGGCAAAAACCAAAACATTGTTTTCGAAGCAGATTTTCCCGAATTGTTCAAGCTCCTTTTGGGTCCACACCCTTCCAACCGGATTATGGGGGCTGCAGAGAATGGCCAGCTTGACCCTGGGATCCGCCGCTTTTGTCGCCAGATCATCAAAATCCATTTGATAACGGCCGTCGTTTATTTTCAACGGATTTTCCAAAACCTGGCGGCCATTGCTGACGATGGACTGGGCAAAGGGATAATAGACCGGGGTCTGGATCAAAACCTTGTCTCCGGGACTGGTAAATCGCTGGACAAGATAATTGGTGGCTGGAACGACTCCCGGACTATTGAGGATCCAGTCCTTTTTTATCTCCCATTGGTGGCGTCTTTGATACCAGGATATCAGCGCCTCATTATATTCCGCATCCATCATGGTATATCCATAAATCTGATGGGCCAGACGGTCTTCCATGGCCTTTCTGACCACAGAGGGGCTTAAAAAATCCATGTCTGCTACCCACAGGGGCAGCAGATTTTCCCTTCCCTCACCAAACTTTACTTTCAGTACGCCGGGTTCCCATTTCATTGACCCGGTATTGCTTCTGTCAATTATCTCATCAAAGTTCCAGTCCCGTTCCAATCCCATTTGCGTTTTCCTGCTTTCTGTTAATTGTCATCATGGTTTTTTTGTGGTTTAAGCCAGGAAGTATAGACTATTTCACGGACTA
>CAYWNB010000025.1:26256-27386 GCA_964459195.1 uncultured Desulfobacula sp. | reverse complement strand
AGTCCAATGAGAATTGAACAGCCAGGATATGTAAATGACCGGATAACCCTGCTGGGGCGAAATGAGTCCTGTGTGTATCTGGTGGATGGCAAGGATGAATATGCCATCCTCGGGGGCGGCATGACCTATATTATTCCGGATGTGATGGCCCAGATCAAGGCCGCCAATATTGAGGTTGAAAAGATCAAACGATTGGTCCTCCATCATTCCCATTTTGATCATGTGGGCATTGCCCCTTTTTTAAAACAGCAGTGGCCCTGGATAAAGGTAACCGCCTCTGTCCGGGCAAAGGAACTCCTCGCACGGGAGGATGTGGTGGCCGGCATTATTGGGTTCAACCAGATGATGCTGCCCAAAAAGGCGCAGGATCATCTTCATGAAAGCCTTGATATCAAAACCATTGAGGTTGATGAAACCGTCGTCCAGGGAGATGTTCTTTCCTGCGGTGATCTTGATTTTGAGGTCATTGATGTGCCCGGGCACTCTTCTTGCTCCATGGCTGTTTATATTCCGGGGGAAAAGGTGCTTTCCGCCTCTGATTCTGCGGGCATCCTTTTTGGGGACAAGGTGTTTGCTGCGGCCAACTCCAATTTTGATCTTTACCAGGAGAGCCTGAAAAAAATGGCCGAATACGAGGTGGCTATTCATCTTTTCGAACACTATGGGGCCCTGACACAACCTGCTGGCAACGAATTCATGAAACAATCCATGGCAGATGCCGGGATAATGAGACAGATGATTGAAGAGATCTATGACACTACCCAGGACGAACAAAAAACGGTTGAAGCGCTGCTAACAGCAGTTTCAACCACTGCTTCGGGCTATTTTCTGCCCAAAAAAATCATGGCCGTGGTTCTGGGGCAGATGACACGGTTCATTGCAAAACAGCATGCAGCAAAAAAGTCAAGATTCACTCCCAGCCCTTGACATCTGCTTCAGGCGCTTTTAGATTATGCTTTTAGATATTACCCTATAAACTGGAGAAACCATGTTAAAACTCGGAGAAAAAGGGGCTATCCCCCAGAAGGATAATGAAACCTATGCCATTGCACCCCATATCCCCTGCGGAATTGTCACCCCGGACCTGCTGAGGAAAATTGCAGATGTGTCTGAACGTTATAATGCCAAAG
>CAYWNB010000025.1:0-26156 GCA_964459195.1 uncultured Desulfobacula sp. | reverse complement strand
ACCCCGGACCTGCTGAGGAAAATTGCAGATGTGTCTGAACGTTATAATGCCAAAGTCATCAAACTCACCGGCGCTACCCGTATTGCCATTGTAGGCCTGAAAGAAGAAGATATTGACCGGGTTTGGGAAGATCTGGGAATGGACCAGGGAGCAGCCGTGGGCATGTGTGTCAGGAGCATCAGAACCTGCCCTGGCAACACCTTTTGCAAACTGGGAAAACAAGATGCCATTGGGGTCGGTATGAAACTGGATGAAAAATACCATGCCCTTGAACTGCCGAGCAAATTTAAAATGGCAGTGTCCGGATGCAAACTGAGCTGTTCTGAATCCTGGGTGAGAGATGTCGGCCTCATCGGCTTTCCCGAGGGCTGGACCCTCACCATCGGCGGAAATGTGGGCATGCTGCCCAGGATCGGCAAAGAACTTACCACAGGCCTTGATGATGACCAGGCCATGGCGGCGGTGGACAAGGTTGTCCAGTTTTATATCACCAATGCTAAAAGAGGCGAACGCCTGGGTAAAATGATTGAACGAATCGGACTAGCGCCCTTTAAGGAAGCACTCTAACCATTATAACCCATTGCAAATAGAGGATTCCATGAAAGCCCACCTGATTCCCCAGGAAGAATTCTCCATGGAAATCACTCCCCATGTAAGGATGCTGGGCAATTATTTTTTTAATCTCTTCCTTGTCACAGGCCAAAACAAGTCGGCCCTGTTTGAGTCTGGTATTTCCGGGGGGGTTGATGGTGTAATTGCCCAGTTGAACGCCCTGGGCATTTCCCCGGATTACCTTGTCCCCAGCCACCCCCATTCCGATCATATCACAGGCTTGGCAGGTCTCATGGAGCAATTTCCCCGGGCACAGGTTGTGATGGCAGCAGGGGCCCATGCGTTTATCACCCACCCCAAAGCCGGGCCTTTATTGGTAAAAGAAGATTTTTTCATGTCCCAAAGTCTTGAACGAATGGGAATCACCCCGGGGCGGCCGCCCCTTGAGACCATCCCGGACATCCGTGACGCCCTTGTGGTAGAAGAAAAAAAATCCCTGGACCTGGGCGGTGGTATTGTCCTGGACCTGATAAAAGTGGAGGGGCATTCTCCCGGGAACCTCATCGGTCTTGTGAAAAAGGACAGGATAGTGTTCAGCTCTGACAGCCTGGGTTTTCACTATCCGGGCCGGGGTTTTTGTCCTTTGTTCTTCACTGGCGCCAATGCCTATGTTTCCACCATTGACCTGATTCAGTCCTTTGATCCCCAGATAATCTGCCCGGCCCACCAGGGACCTTTGGTCGCCGCTGCTGCTTCACAGGGTATCGAGGACACCCGGGACATAACCCTTTCCACCATCCAGCGCATAAAGGGAACATCCTTGTCCCAGGGGGAACTGGTTCAACAGATGTTCAATGAACGCTACCGGGACGAATTTACCCTGTACACCCGGGAAAATATTTTCAACTGCATGCAGTTGCTCATCAAACGGGCAAGGGAAACTTGACCCCGGGACATCGAACGATGGGCAGGCGGCCAAGATCACCTTTGCTAATGATTTTTTTTCCCTATTCTGATATTAAGGTCTAAGGAAATGGAGTCACCATAAAAAAACAACCATCAAACCCAAGTAAAAAAAAGTGTATGTATAGAGAGATCACCCGGATTATCCCCCACAGATACCCCATGGTAATGATTGACGGATACAAACGAATCAACGATGATTCGGCCCTGTCTGAAAAAACATTCTTTGCCAATGACTATGGGTGCTGCAACGGAACCGTACTTGACAGCATTCTCATTGAATGCCTTGCCCAGACGGCGGCAGCCCACCATGGGTATAAGACATTGCAGGATAAAAACCAAAAACCCACGATGGGCATGCTGGTCAGCGTGGATGTGTTTCATTTTTTCCATCCGGTTCCCGAGGATGCACGTATTTCTATATTCATTGAAAAAACAGATCAGATCGGCCCCTTTAATATCATGAAAGGGGAAATTGACATCAATGGAAAACTTGTGGCCAATGGTCAAATCAAAATTTATAACCCTGAAAATGAGCCGGGATAAACATGCTTTATGCGTGCAAGCTTTCACTTGAAGCTTTCACTTGAAGCTTTCACTTGAGGAAAAAAATGCCCATGATGCTAACAATCAAAAAACATTTATTCTTATATCTGTTCATTCTCCTGCTCATGATTCTGGACAGCATGGGGACAGGATTTGCCCAGAACCTTGATCCCATACCCCCGGGCCGGTTAACCCAGATACTTGTGGATGCCGAAAAAAATTTTAATGCCGTAAAAACCATGAAAACCCTGTTCACCCAGGAAAAAAATATCTCCATTTTTTCCGAAACAATTATTTCAAAAGGATTCTGTCTTTTCAAAAGACCGGGAAAATTACGCCTTGAATTCACAGAGCCCTTTAAATCCTCCCTCATGGTCAATGATGACCAGGTGTATAAATATGAATTTTTTGACGGCACCTGGAAAAAAATCAATCCCGGAAACAAAGAAATTCTGGGCATTATCATGAACCACATTACCGAATGGATGAGCGGCAGGTTCAATGACAGCAACCTCTATGAAATATCCGGCTTTTCCGGGCCCGGGGTCACCACCATTCTGCTGACCCCGAAAAACAATGAATTCAAGAAAATTATCCACTCCTTTGAACTAGGATTAAACAAGGAATTAAACGGACTTGATTATATTATCATCCATGAGACAGGAGAAGACTTTACAAAAATACGGTTTCACAATGACCGGCTCAATGAAAAAATGGCGGACACTTTATTTAACGGCAGTCTGGATGCCCCCCATCCGGTTGAACCATGGTAGAGGTGAAATGGTAGGAAAAAAATGATAGCCAAAAAAAAACTTTCCATGGCCCCCCTCTTGGTGCTGTTCATTCTTTTGACAGGCTGCAGCCCCAAACCCAAAATAACAGAAACCACACTGTCTAAAATCCAGAACCCCCGGCTTATCTCAGAACTCAGCCAGGCCATCTGCCATCAGTACCCAAACCAATTTAAGGCCGTGCACCATGTTGCCCTCACCCTTTTAGGGAAAACCTATGTATTGAACGGGTATCTCACGGTGAACAGACGGGAAAAACAGCTTCATTTAATCGCCCAGAATGATATGGGCGGTACGCTTTTTGAGATTCATACAAAAGGGGGGAAAACCCGGATCCAGTCAAAAACAAAATTCTTAAAAACCAGCTGGCTTGAAAAATCTGTGGTAAAAGATCTTGAGATTTTATATTTACCCCCTCCCCTGTCATCTCCGGAATTATACCGGGGCCAGGACAATATGCTTTTACTCTCGAAAAACCAGGAGGGAATCTGCAAGGAGTATTTTTTTAAAGGAAAACCTTCACAGCAAAATAGCGATCCCCAGCGAAACAACTATACATTGATGGGATACAAGCGCCTCAAAAAAAACAAAGAGATCTATACCATTGGCTATGTCTATGATGAAAAAAATACTAAAAATTATCCGTCATTTATCACCATTGAAGACCAGTCCCTCAATTATCAACTAAAAATAAACAGCCAATATTTTTTACCGTCACAGAAACATCAGAGACAAAAGATTAAGCGGCATATTGCCCATAGAAAAAAAGAAAGACGACCATGAACCTCACCACTGATTTAAAAAATTCACTCGTTGCCAGCTCCGGTATTCAAGACCAACAGATCACAGCCCAGTTTTGTTTCCCCGGTGATTTGGATCTTTTTACCGGCCATTTTCCAGGAAACCCGGTTTTACCGGGGATTGTCCAGGTTGAAATGGTGAAGTTTGCTGTGGAGCTGGCCCATGGTAATCCCTTTTGGATCCGATCCGTTAAAAAAACAAAATTTGCACGCCTGATACATCCTGACAGTCCCATTCACCTGTCAATCCGGTTAGCCCCTTCCGATGATTCACTTGCAGTTACGGCCACACTCAAAACAGAGGGTCAGATAGCCGGGAAAATAAATTTAATCTTACAGAAAAAAACAGTCCCGGTATAATTTCCCAATTAGGCTATTGTTTCTCCTTGAGCAGCTCGTCAATAACCTTGTATATATCTTCCAGGGTTCTGATAGATCTGGCGTCATCCTCTTCGATTCTAACCCCCAATTCCTTGTCAACCATCACGATGAGATCAACCGCATCCAGGCTGTCCAGGCCGATATCCTCATAAAGCAGCGCCCCGGGTTTTAACAGCGATCCATCAATTTCAAATTCTTCTTCCAACACCTTATTTACAATCTCTATAATTCTGTCCATCAAAAAAACGATTCTCCTTGTCCAGATTGAAGGGACTTCAATCGGTTAAAAATATTGTCCAGCCAGAAAAACAACGGAGTTCTGACCCCGGTTGGAGGACCCTAACCCGCCATTTGAGATATGGTGGAATCTGACCCCTAAAAACCAGGTTGCTGCATTTTTTTGTTTTATCTCCATGCCAATCCCTGCCTGGGGATTAAAATTAAACCGGTACTCCTGACCGTCCACCTGGTAATCTGTATAGATAATCCCCACGCCGGCTTCCACATAGGGTTTTATGGAACCAGTTTAATAAATGTTGCCTGGGAAAACCAGATATTTACCGATGGGTCGTAGGTATATCCCAGGTTCAGGGATATACCCGTCATGGGAGGTATGGATGCTGTCTCTTCCTGGGCAAATCCGGGATCCGCCCAAAAACCCATAAAAACGACCAAGATCAAAAACAAACCCATCCCCTGTTTTCTAACAAGACTGTTCATCATTTTTTCCCCCATCCGCCGGGGTAATCATCAATTTTCCCCAGGCGCCGTTTTGACCCCGTTTTATGCAGCAGGTTCTTTGTCTTCCCTCCAGGGCATATGCAGCATCCATGCTGTTGTCCGTCGGTGAAAAGCCATGCCTTCGCACCTTAAGTTCCCTAACATGTCCGACCCGCAATTCCCCGGGTGTGGCATCACAGAAATCAATGGATGACGGGGTGAATATTATATCCACATCCAAGGGAATCTCCATCTCCCGTGACTGCCCCATGGTAATCTGATCTATATACCCATATCTGGGCCGGGTATGGGTTTCCCGACTCACCAGAAAAAAAGCAGCACCTTCGCCAAAGGAATAGGGAGTTCTCTTCCGGGGTATAGAAAATTCGTTGATACAATACCCCATCACTTTGCAATAGGTGTCTGCTGTCCCGACTAAAACCGCATCGGTCTTCCAGGTTTCGAGCCATGATCCCGCAGTGATAAGCGCTGAAAAAAAGGACATGTCAAGCTGGCTTACCGTAAGGCTGGGGCCTTTTATGTTATAACAGATGGAAATATGGGCGGCGGCAGCATTGTGAACCGAATTGGAAAAATGGGTGGGAAAGGCCAGTTTATCCCCTTTCTCAATATAGGAATCCAAAAACGAGAAGGTAGAGGAAAGCGCACCATAGCCTGTTGCCAGTATCACCCCGGTTCGTTCCCTGGGAAACAAAGAGGGGGCCACATCCTTTATGGCCCGGCCACAGGCCAGTAAGGCCATTCTCGAGTAATGATCAATTCGCCGCAATTTCCCCTTGGGAACGAAATCGGCCAGGGAGGATGTGTCTGCGTTGAATGCATGGTTTTCACCAGGTACAGGAATTGCCAGGTCATCCAGGGGACACGCCATCCCATAACAGGCAGCCATCCCCCCGGAACAGGCATCAAAGGCATGGGTCCTTCCCATGCCATGTACCGCAAGTTTCAGAGCTAAACCTCTTTGCCCGTGGACTTTTCCTGCCGTGCCCGGACAAATTGGGCCAGGGTATTTATGGACTGCAATGCCGGCCGGCCCTCTTCAATATTCTTGATTTCAACCCCGAAATAGACCTGAAGCTGGACCACCAATTCCACCGCATCAAGGGAATCAAGCCCCAGTCCTTCCCCGAACAAGGGGGTATCATCTTCGATTTCTTCCGGGGTAAGGTCTTCAATCTGAAGCTCTTCGATGAGCATTTCCTTGAGTTTATATTTTAAATCCATTTATTCCTTTAAATGCCTTGTCTGTTGCCCAGATATGTGAATCAAATCAGGCAACCCTGATTATTATGATCAACCTTTTTTACGGTTATACGCTTCAAATCTGGCACCATACCATTTAATTTTTTCTCTATCAATACATATGGATAAATCCAAAAATAAAAACCACCGCTCTTGTCCCAAACAACTAATCCTTGACTTGGAACCCGTCCATGGATAAAAAGGGCTTTGGGAGTAGAATCTTTCTTTTTTAAATAATATTATGACAAAGGAGACAGATATGAACATCACTATTTTTAATTTCAAAAAAATATGCCCAAAAAAGCCTTGAGCAATTATATTAATCTTGAGCTCATAGAGACCGGCCAAAAAAAATCATTGTCCTTTTTTATGTATTGATGAAGGCTTTCTTTTTTTTCGGGTAGGTTTAGGAAAATTCACCAAGGATATTAAATTAAGATACAAATGAATCAACCGACCAAAGCGCATGGGGAAACCGATTCCCTATTGGTGAATTGTGTTGCCCAAAAATATGCCCATCTGCAATTTGCAGATCCGGCAGAAATTTTGGCAGTCCAAAACCGGCTGTTTTTACAACATCTGGCGTATACCCTGGCCCACTCCCCTTTTTACAAAACGGTATATGCCCGGGAAAAGATTGATATCACCCAAATTAAAGACCTTTCCCACATCGGCCAACTGCCGCTTACCCAAAAGGAAGATCTTTTGCGGTCCGAGGCCCTGTTGTGTGTGGATAAAAAAAAAATTGTGGATATCTGCCTCACATCGGCCACTTCAAGTGCCACCCCCACCCTGATTCCCCAGACATCCATGGATCTGTCCCGCCTTGCCTATAATGAACAGCTGGCCATTGCCATGACCGGTGTCAACGAAACAGACACCCTTCTGGTCTGCGCCGCTCTGGACCGGTGTTTCATGGCGGGCATGGCATATTTTCTGGGGGGGATAAAACTTTCGGCCAGCATGGTCAGAGCAGGATCCGGAAGTGCTGCCCAGCACTGGGAACTGATCAAGCTCACTTCTGCCACCGTAATTGTGGGGGTGCCCTCCCTGATCCATAAAATTGGACAATATGCACTGACAAATCATGAAAATCCAAAGGGGTGCAGTGTTAAAAAACTCATTGCCATTGGTGAACCCACAAAAGATGAAACCCTGAGCCTGCTTCCCATTGCCCGGGAACTGGAAGCCATGTGGGGTGCAAAGATATATTCCACCTATGCCTCTTCGGAAATGGCCACCACTTTTTGTGAATGTGAGGCCAGATCAGGCGGTCACACACGGCCGGAGCTCATTGTTGTAGAAATCCTTGGAGAAGACGGCCAACCGGTAGCGTCTGGGGGAAAAGGAGAGGTGGTGGTCACGCCGCTGGGGATCACGGGGATGCCCCTGATACGGTTCAAAACCGGAGATATCTCCTATCTGATCCAGGGCAAATGTGCCTGCAAAAGGACCACCCAGCGTCTGGCACCTGTCTTGGGCCGAAAAAATCAAATGCTCAAATACAAAGGCACCACCGTATTTCCCAATGCCATTCTTGCAGCCCTTGAAGGGGATGAACGATTTCATGGCGGCTATGTCGAGGCAGAGAAAAACGTTGATGGAACAGACCGGATCACCCTTTATGCCGCCCTAACCCATGACGACAAGTCGGACACCTGGATCAAAGAGGTCTTGCAGGCAAAACTGCGGGTCGTCCCTGAAATCAAGAAAATCACCAGACAGGATGCAGACAAAAAGGTTTATCAGTTTGATAAAAAACGCAAAAGAATGACCTTTTTTGATCTAAGATAAACGGGATGGCTTTTAAGGGGTAAATAAAACATGACAAACAAGTCCACGGTTATTCTCACAGGGAATGACCTTAGTTATAAAGAAGTTGTTGCCATTGGCATTGGGGATAGAAAGGTGACCCTGGATGAAAAAGCCATTGAACGATGCCGGGCATCCAGGGCGTTTCTTGAAGAGGCCATTAAAGCTAAAAAAATCATATACGGGGTCAACACCTCCTTTGGTCCCATGTGCAATAAGATCATCAACGAAAATGAGATTGAAACCCTCCAGACCAATCTCATTGTCAGCCATGCCGCGGGACTTGGCGCCCCTATTTTGCCCTATATTGCCCTGGGCATCTTTGCCGTTCGCTTGAACACCCTGGTAAAAGGAAACTCCGGTGTCAGGATCGTTCTCCTGGAACTTATGCGAGACATGATCAACAAGGGAATTGCCCCCTATATTCCCGAATGCGGCAGCGTGGGGGCCTCGGGGGATTTAATTCATTTGGCCCACATGTCCCTTTCCATCATCGGCAGGGGCAAAGTTTATTATAAACGACAACTCATGCCGGCGGACCAGGCATTTGAAAAAGCAGGACTTGTCCCCCTGAAGCTCAGCTACAAAGAAGGACTTGCCCTGATGAACGGCACCGCTGCCATGACAGGGATAGCCGCCTTTACCCTCTTTGGTGCCGATAAGCTGTTGAATATTGCCTGTGTCAATGCCGCCTTTGCCCTGGAAATATTCGGAGGCATTGACGATGCCTTTGACATGGACCTTCACCAAATCAAACCCCACCCCGGCCAGATAGCTGTGTCAAAGACCATTAAAAGATTATACCAGGGCACGGGCAACATCACCATAAGAGAAGAGATGCACCAGCGGATCAGAAACCAGAACCACCAGGACATTCCGGTTTTTGAAACCGATATCAATGTTCAGGATGTTTATTCCATACGGTGCACTCCCCAGATTCTGGCACCGGTCAAAGAAGCCCTGGACCAGGCAATTGCAACCGTTGAAATTGAAGCCAACTCCACCAATGATAACCCCATCATCCTTGCGGAAAAGAAAAAAATTATCCATGGTGGAAACTTCCACGGCCAGAGCATCAGCTTTGCCATGGACAGTCTGTGCATTGCCATATCAACCCTGTGCAACCTGTCGGAAAGACGGACCAACAAGCTGCTGGACAAACATCTCAACGAAGGACTTCCCGAGCACCTCATTCCCGGGGAGGTTGGCCTGACCATGGGATTCATGGGTGCCCAATACCTTGCCACCTCTACCACAGCGGAAAACAGAAACCTGGCAAACCCCATGAGTGTCAATTCCATTTCCTGCAACGCCACCAACCAGGATGTGGTCAGCATGGGAACCGTTGCTGCCAGAAAGGCCTTCCGCCTGGTCAGCAACGCCAAGCACGTCATCACCCTGGAAATATTGGCAGATCTCCAGGCCCTTTCCTTTCGAAACGCAGACAAACTGGGCAAGGGAACAGGGGAAATCTATAAAATCCTGAACAAGGAATTTCAGGTATATGACAACACCACCATCTTCCATGACAGCCTGGTAACTTTTCGCAAACTGCTTTTTTCAAGTCAGCTGTTTGATGATCTCTCCATTTATAATGGGGAAGAATAACCAGCCATCTCCATGAATTTTGCCGCCATAAAAATACTGATTGTCATTCCTGTGTATAACCATGGGAAAACCGTTTTAAACGTCATCCAGCGCTGCCAGGAACTGCACAAAGATATTCTTGTCATTGATGACGGAAGCCGGGACCTTCGCCCGGATCATTTTAAAACATCCAATGTTCAGGTGATCTTTCACCCCCGAAACCTGGGAAAGGGGGCAGCCCTGATGACAGCGGCAAAGGAAGCGGATCGCCAGGGCTATACCCATATGGTGACCATGGATGCCGATCTCCAGCATTTACCGGAAGATTTTTTATCGTTCAAGCAGGCCATTTTACACGATCCCTGCGCCATAATTGTGGGAAAAAGAGATTTTTCAGATCCCACCATCCCCAAGGCATCCAAATTTGGCAGGGCATTTTCCAATTTCTGGTTCAGGGTACAGACCGGCCAGTCTATAGGGGATGCCCAGTCTGGATTCAGGGCCTATCCGCTATTTGTTCTTAGCACGCTGAATCTTTCCAAGACCCGGTATGATTTTGAAATAGAAGTCCTGGTAAAGGCATCCTGGGCCAATGTCCCCGTCAGGGATCTTGATATTTGTGTTTATTATCCACCAAAGGGAGAACGGATCAGCCATTTTCAATTATTTCTGGACAATGCCAGGCTCACCCATTTAAATACCAGACTGACCCTTCGCTCCTTTATCCCCTGGCCCCATAAAAAAATTTTGGAGAAAAAAAAGAACCAGAAATTTTCAATTTTCCACCCGTTAAACTCCATCCGCACCTTTTTAACCCATTCAGTATCTCCTATGGACATGGCCCTGGCAGGAGCAGTGGGGGTTTTTTTGAACACCCTTCCCATAATCGGCATCCATATGCTTTCCACCCTCATGGTAACCGGTTTTTTCAAACTCAATAAGGTGGTGGCAATTGGCACAGGCCAGCTGTGCATGCCCCCCTTTGTACCGGCCCTTTGCATTGAGATGGGATACTTTCTTACCCATGGGGGAACCTTTTTAACGGACATCTCATTTGAAACCCTTGGGGACCAGTTTCTTGAACGATTTTATGAATACTGCCTGGGCGCCCTTGTGCTTGCGCCGATTCTGGCCTGTTTCTGCTTTGGCCTTATTTTTTTAACGGCAACTGCCCTGTCGGAAAAACCGGAGAAGCGATGAACCAGAACCCCAAATGGGACAGCAAGCGCCCGGGCTCCCGGATGGGGCATCATGTTTTCTATGGCATGATTCGCCTGGGCGGTCAGCGACTGGCCCGCCCCCTGGCCTATTTTAGTCTATATTTTGTTGTGTTTTATTATATTGCCTTTTTTCCTTCGGTTAAACAAAAATGCGCCCCTTACCTGAAACAACGGTTTCCCACAGCCAGCCGGTTCAAACAATTTTTCCACCGATATCAATGGGTGCTCAGCTTAGGGAAAACACTGATAGACCGGGCGATTTTAGGGATACTCGGGCCTGAAACCTTTTTGGCATCCTTTGAAAATCAGGAAGACTTCACTGCCATCCAATCCCTTGATTCAGGGTTTATCATTCTCATGTCCCATGTGGGGTGCTGGCAATTGGCCATGTCAGCCCTGGCCCATTTGAAACGACCGGTGAACCTGCTCATGCTCCAGAACGAAGGGGACATTGACAAACATTATTATGAACACGGCAACCAGGAAAAAAAATTCAATATCATCAACCCCGCACAATTCCTTGGCGGCTCCATCGAAATGCTTTCCGTCCTTAAAAAAGATGAAATTTTGTGCATCATGGGGGACCGAATCTTCGGCAAGACCGACCTGTCCCTTAAAATGGATTTTTTAAACGGAAAGGCCTTGTTTCCCTATAGTGCCTATAAACTGGCCTCCATTTCCCAAAAGCCCATTGTCATTCTCCACTCCTACAAATCAGGGCCGGGCACCTATAAAATCGCCCTTCCCCGAATCCTCCAAATTCCACCAAAACTGGGGAAAGACAAGAAAAAAATATATCCCTTTATCCAGGCCTTTGTTCAATCACTGGAAACCTATATCCAGAACCATCCGTATCAGTTTTTTAATTTTTATGATATGTGGGAACCAGCAGAATCCTTCGGGAAACAGGGCGAAAAGAACGGTTTAAAAGGAGACGGGGATGTCTAAACAGGCGGCGGTAACGGGAATGGGATGTATTTGTGCCCTTGGGACAACCCTTGAACAGAGCATGGAAAATATGTTTGCCAATCTCCGTGCTCCGGAGCCCCCCAGACAATTTTTTACTGACCATCCCATCCAATACCCTGTTTTCAGTCTTCCAAATTCTCTCGGATCAGACTCCAGGGAATCAGATTCCAGAGAATCGGAGCCCGTGAACCACTGGGTCTCTAAAAAAAATCAATATCTGACCCTTACGGCCCGCATGGGAATTGCAGCGGCTGCCCAGGCCCTGGAAGATGCCGGAATCCATCCCAAAGATCTTAGGCACAAACGGGTGGGGGTCTGCATGGGTACCACCGTTGGGTGCGCCCTGAACAATGATCCCTTTTATATCCAATATAAACAGGGGGACAAACCCGACATGGGCCCCATCAAACGGTTTTTGGCCTCCAACCCGGCAGACAGCATTGCCAGGGAATTCAACCTGAATGGACCCACACAAACCGTTGTCAATGCCTGTGCTTCTGGCACCGATGCCATTGGTGTCGGGGCTTCCTGGCTGGCCGCAGATCTGTGTGACCTGGTCATTGCCGGGGGAACAGATGAATTGTGCAAGGTAACCTATAACGGATTTATCTCCCTGATGATCACCGACGACACCCCCTGCAAACCCTTTGATGCCAATAGAAAAGGCCTCAATCTCGGGGAAGGGGCAGGGGTGGTTATCCTTGAATACCTCCACAAGAACTCCCCCCTGAAAAGCAAGAACAACTGCCGGATGGCAGGATATGGATCAGCCTGTGATGCCTATCACCTGACAGCCCCCAAACCCGACGGACAGGGGCTGAAAACCGCCATTAATCAAGCCCTTTTCAATAGCGGTTTTACCCCGGAGGACATCGGATTTATAAATGCTCATGGCACGGGAACCCAGGACAATGACAAGGTTGAAATGCAGGTATTTGAACAAATCCTGCCCGAGACGCCTTTTTTTTCCACCAAGGGATATACCGGCCACACCCTGGGAGCGGCCGGTGCCATTGAAGCCATTTTCACCCTATACAGCCTGACCCATCAGATCATCCCGAAAAGCATGGGGTTTTTAACCGGAGATCCAAAAACCGCCATTTCTCCCGTGGAAAACAACCAGGCAGTCTCGTGTACGGCTGCCATGTCCCAGTCCGTTGCCTTTGGAGGGAATAACGCGGTATTGGTTTTTTCCCTCCCATGAACGAAAGACAAGAACCCCCATGAATCCCATAGATCCCAAAAAAATAGCTGTTTTCCTGATCGGTATATTTTATCTTGTCTGCCTCTTCTTTACCCTGAACCTGAACCTGGATGAAAAGATCACCTCCATGCTTCCGGATTCAGACCCCGGGGTGGCAGATTTCAAGTATATCATTGGCCATGTGCCGACCGCCGAAACCCTGTACATACAGATTGAAACCAAAACCCATGATCCCGACACCCTTAAAAAAGCGGGTGATGCCTTTTATGAGGCCATTGGTGACTCGCCCTTTTTTAAAGAAGTTGTGTATCAGTTCTCCCACGACAGCGTGATGAACCTTCTGGACTTTGTCAGTCAAAACAAATACTGGCTCTTTGATGAGACAGACCTGAAAGAAATAGATTCACGCCTTTCCCCGGAACATATTCAAACATTGCTGCCGAAAATCAAACAACAGCTCCAGGATCCGACGGGGATGTTTTCCGCTGACCGGCTCACCCGAGACCCCTTTGGGCTGGATGAGATCATCCTGTCAAAGCTTACGGCTTTCCAGGCCGAGGCCTCGGGCATCCATATCAGCGGATCCCGGATTATCAGCCGGGACGAAACCTGTCTGCTCATCATGGCAGCCCCGGCTTTCCCCGCCGTGGATACCCGGCAGAGCGCGAAACTATTTACCTTTCTAAACCGGGAAAAAGCCAGGGTCACAACAACCTTTGAAAACCAGATCCACATCGGATTTTCAGGAAACCATGTGGCCACCCTGGACAATTCAGCCACGATCCAGGCAGATGTAAAAAAGGCCATCCTTGTCATGTCAGCCGGAATTCTTGTCATCGGATTTTTCTTTTTCGGCAGGTTCCTCTATGTGCTCCTGATTTTCCTTCCCACCCTTGTCAGCCTCACCTTTGCCAGCGCCCTTCTCTCCTTTTTCACTCATGAGATATCTGCCATTGCACTGGGATGCGGGGCAGTGCTTATAGGCATCACCGTTGATTTTGGGATTCACATCCTTTTCAGTGTGGACACCCTTGGCACCGCCCATACAAATGCCATCATTTCCCGACTAAAAAAGCCCATTACCACCGGGGCGGCAACCACCATTGCCGCCTTTGGCTGCCTTCTCTTCTCTTCTCTTCCCGGCCAGCGCCAAATGGGTTTTTTTACCATTACCGGAATTCTGGGGGCAGCCCTTTTTGCCATTTTTGTGTTAAAATATTTTGTCCTGTTTTTACCCCAAAAGCCCAAAAAACCTTTGATATCCCTGGTAAAGGCCTGTGATTTTCTAATGGATTTTCGCAAAAAATATTTTTTATGGATCAGCCTTGTCTGCCTTCTGGCCTTTGGATTCAGTCTCACAGGACTTAAAAATTTCAAATTTGAAGGAGATGTCTCCGCCCTCAACCACCTGACCCCGGAGACCCAGAAAGATATGGACAAGTTTCTCTCCACCTGGGGTGGAACCTCTCCCTCGGTGGTCCTGGTTGAGGCCAAAACCCTTGAACAGGCCCTGGAAAAAAATGATGAGCTTTTTAAACTGCTCAAGGGGATGGAAGGCCAGGTGGATCAAATTGCCTCCTTGTCAGATATTTTCCCCTCAAAGGCCCAAAGAAAACGCCAATATGAAAATTTCCAAAAATTTTTGCCGGATCAACGAATAGACACCCTTGAAAAAACACTGGCCGCAGCATCCCTTGTTAATGGATTCTCAAGGGATGCCTTTAACCTGTTTTTTGAAGGCCTTCGGGCCCCCAAAACCCCCTTTACCCGCCAGGCCTTTGCCCCCACAGTACTGGACCCATTGATCAAATCAAAACTCATCTTCCAAAAAGACAGTGTACTGGCCCTCACCACCCTGAATATAAAGGACAAATCCAAAATCCCGGATATCGTTTCCCGGATCAAAACAAAACTCCCCCAGGCCCGGTTTCTGGATAAACGCCACTTTGTTGACAAAATCACTTTACTTGTGGCCAGGGAATTCAAACGACTGTTCCTTTTAGCCGCAGGTGCAATGGTCCTGACCCTCTTTTTCTCCCTGGGCAAAATCAAACGTGTCCTGATCACCATCACCCCTGTTTTTTTAAGTGCCATAATGACGGCGGGAATCATGGGGCTTCTCGGTATTTCCGTGAACCTTATCAGTATTCTTTTTATTATTTTTGTCTTTGGGGTGGGGGTTGATTTTTCCATATTTCTGGTTCACCATGAACTCAATAAAAACCCCGGGGACAGACAGATTACGGCCGGGGCTGTGATCATCTGTGCCATGACCACCATCGGGGCCTTTACCTGCCTTGCCTTTGCCCAGCACAATGCCCTGTATTCAATCGGGGTGGCCGGACTGACCGGGATGCTTGCAAGCCTATTTCTGGCAATGGTACTGATTCCCTTCCTGGTGGAAAAATGGAGCGGCCCGAAATGACATCAATGGAAAAAAATCACTTTAATACCATCATCATCGGATCTGGAATCAGCGGCATGACCGCCGGCATCATCCAGGCCAAGGAAGGGGAGAAAGTGTTGGTGTTGGAGCAGCATAAAATTCCCGGCGGATTAACCCAGACCTATAAAAGGAAGGGGATGACCTTTCCCACGGGGGTGCATCGCCTGGGCTCCCTTGCTCCCCATCAGCCCCTGTGGCATTATTTTAATTACCTGGGTCTTATGGAAAGGCTTGACCTGGTCCCCCTCTCTTCCACCTGTTTTGAAAGGTTTCATTTTCCCGGCAAAACATACGAGATCCCCCAGGGTCATGACGCCTTTGAGCAACAATTGATCACGGATTTCCCAGGCCAGCAAACGAGTATCTCCCAGTATTTTAAAGACCTGAAAAAGGTCATCGCAGGCATTCATCTGTATGACCCTGGAATAACCCCGGAAAAAGATCTATCCCTTCAGTACACAGGGTCCCTTGACCACTATTTTACGGCCATTGGAATCCATGGCCGGTTAAAGAGTCTGCTGTGCGCCAACAACCCCCTCTATGGTATGTCCAGTTTTGAATGTCCGGTTCTGACCCATTTTCTTATTTCCGATTCATACCTGAATGCAAGCTTTCGGATCAATGAAACCAAAACCCCCTTTGCCCTGGCACTGGTCCAAAGCCTTGAATTCCAGGGGGGCAACATCCGCACAAACGCACATGTAAGCACCATACTCATCCGGGACAAAAAAAGTTACGGTGTAACACTTTCCACCGGAGAAACCCTGTTGTCAGACAGGGTTATTTATTCAGGACACCCCTCCTTGTTGCCCGATCTGTGCCCCTTGGACGCCTTTCGGCCTGTGTACAGAAAACGGCTCCAAACCGCAAAAAGTACGACAGGAATATTCGGGGTGGCCATGGCCTGGGAAAAAAACAATTGCCCTGTGGCCGGAAATGACGCATATATTTATAACTCATGGGATGTAAATGCCCATTACAAGCAAAATAACCTGTTGAAAACGGGCCTGCCCGAAATGGTCTTTTTAAGTGCATTGCCGGCCTTTGTACCGGCTGAACAAACAGAACCAGGGGGACCCGGAGAGAAAAATTTGGCCGTCACCGCCCTGATCGGAATAAACCACAAAGAATCAGCACAAATGCAGGCGTATTATCAAGAATCAAAAAAAAAGACCTATGGAAACGTCAAAGCGATGCTGGCGCAAAAAATCATAGAGCGCATCACCCATATCTACCCGGACGCCGAGCACCATATCCAGATAACAGACACCTATTCGCCAACCACCTTTGAACGGTATACCTTGACCCCCAAAGGATCTGCCTATGGCATTAAAAAAAGCGCCCAACACTTTCTTGAAGGCATGTTCAGTCCGGTCACCCGGGTAAAAAACCTCTTTTTAACCGGCCAGAGCGTCGGTTTCTGTGGAATCCATGGCGCGATTGTTGCCAGCGTCAACCTCTGCCACGGCTTTTACGGACTAGACTATTTGACCCAAAAAATACTCAACCAGCCCGTGGCCACCCGATCAATAACAAACAAAAGGGAGATTCAATGAAACGGGTAGCCGTAACCGGCATGGGGATCATCTCCCCCATTGGTAACCAGGTGGAAGGGGTATGGAACAGCCTTGTTAAGAACCAATCGGGCATCCGTCACATCCCTGCCTGGGAAAAAATCAAGGATCTAAAGGTCTCCATTGCGGGTTGTTGCCAGTGCTATGATCCCAAACGAATCAACCGAAAAGACCGCAGAACCATGGGCCCCATGGCCGTGATGGCCACCCTGTCCACCCTGGATGCCCTTGCCCAGGCAGGTCTTGATCTCCATCAGCCAGGATCTGATTCATCACAGCTAAATTCATCAAAGTTAAAAATTCCATCAAAACAGACCGGGGTTGCCATGGGATCCACCACAGGCTCCGGGCAAACCATTGAAACCATGTTCAATGATTTCCAGGAAACAGGAGGGATTGGAAGGCTGGAAGGTACGGCATTCATGAAAATCATGAACCATTCCGTGGCAGCCAATGTGGCCGCCACCCTGGGGATAAGGGGAAGGGTCATCTCCCCCTGCTGCGCCTGTGCCACCTCCACCCAGACCATTGGGGAAGGCTATGAAATCATTAAAAACGGACATCAAAAAATTATGATCTGCGGCGGAGCAGATGACCTTCATCCCTCCACGGCCGGGGTATTTGATGTATTAAATGCCGCCTCCAGAAAATATGGTCAAACACCTTCTGCCACCCCCAGACCCTTTGATGCGAACCGGGACGGACTGGTAGTCAGTGAAGGTGCAGGCACCCTTATTCTAGAAGAGTTTAACCACGCCCGGACAAGGGGGGCTAAAATTTTGGGAGAAATCATCGGATACAATACCTGTTGTGACGGAGCCCACATGACAACCCCCCAGGCCCAGGGCATGGCCCAGTGCATGGAAGGAGCCCTTGAATCAGCCGGCTGTAAGGTCCAGGACATTGACTATATTAATGCCCATGCCACGGGCACCCGCCTGGGAGATGCGGCCGAAGCCCATGCCATTGCCATGCTCGGGAACCACAAAATCCCGGTAAGCGCCACCAAGGGATATACCGGTCACACCCTGGCGGCAAGCGGGGTGATGGAGGCCATTTTCTGCCTGGAAATGATGGCCCACAGCCTTATCATCCCCACCCGCAACCTTGAGACCATTGACCCCGACTGTGCCGAAATTTGTCATGTACAAAAGATTATTGAGAAACCCCTTAATACCGTCATGACCAGTAATTTCGCCTTTGGGGGAATCAATGCCACCCTTATTTTTAAAAAATACCATAATAAAAAATATCAGGATAGAAATGACCATAATAAAAAGGAACTTCCATGAGCAAAATATCAAGTGATTCCCAGGAGACCGCCCTTGTAACCGGTGCCAGCCGTGGAATTGGTCGGGCCATCGCCATGGCCCTGGCCGCCTCAGGCAGATTTGTCTATCTCAATTACCATTCAAATCATACAGCAGCCCAACAAACCCTTGACCAGATCAAAAAACAGGGGGGAAACGGTGCCCTGCTGCCCTTTGACGTTACAAACAAACAGGCGTCAGAGGCGGCTATAGGAAAAATCATCGCGGAAAAAGGCAAGATAGAAATTCTGGTAAACAATGCCGGTATCCGGGAGGATATGCTCATGGTATGGATGAAGGAAGAAAACTGGCAGCGGGTTCTGGATACAAACCTCACTGGTTTTTTCAATGTGACCCGGCTGGTGGTAAAAAAAATGCTGTCCAAACGATATGGCCGGATCATCAACATCTCCTCCACATCGGGCCAGGTTGGCCAGGCAGGCCAGGTCAATTATTCGGCATCCAAGGCAGGTCTCATAGGTGCCACCATGGCCCTTGCCAAGGAGATTGCCAAACGCAAGATCACGGTGAATGCTGTGGCCCCGGGGTTCATTGAAACCGAAATGGTAGAAGGACTGCCCCTGGATCAGATTGCCCAGTCCATCCCGGCCGGACGCCTGGGCCTTCCCGAAGAGGTGGCAGATGCCGTTCTTTTTTTGTGTTCACGCAAGGCCGCCTATATTACAGGCCAGGTGCTGGGCATTAACGGCGGTATCTGTTAATGTTACCCCATATAAACGCGCAGAATGGACATACACAAAGGAGAAAAAAAATTTGAGAACAGCCGCCATCACGGGCATGGGAATTGTCTCATGCCTGGGAACAGACCTTGCTGCGGTCACCTTGAGCTTGAAAAACGGCCAATCTGGAATTGTATGTGATGAACACAGAAAGGAACTGGGATTTAAATCCCCCCTGGCCGCTTTGGTACCAGAAGTGTCTGCCAAAGACCTGAACCTGAGTCGGAAGACATTGCGGACCATGTGTGAGCCGGCCCTATATTCCATTGCAGCTGCTAAAAAAGCCGTGGCAGATGCCGGCCTTTTAAGGAACCATATACAAAACGACCGGTGTGGAGTAATTTTCGGCAATGACAGCACCATCAAAGCCGGGGTTGAATCCATTGATATTGCAAGGGAATACAATGAGACCCATTATATTGGCTCTGGCTACATTTTTCGGACCTTGAACTCCACCATTACCATGAACCTTGCCGCTTACTTTGGCACCCGGGGAGCCAACTGGACCATGAGTGCTGCCTGCGCCAGCGGTGCTCATGTGATCGGTCAGGCCCTGATGCTTATCAGAAGCGGAATGCAAGATATTATCATTGCAGGCGGTGCCCAGGAAACCAATTGGATGGCCATGGCAAGCTTTGACGCCCTGAATGCATTTTCCTCCTCCGTGGAACCCCCCACAGCTGCCTCCAGGCCCTTTGACAAGAACCGAAATGGATTGGTCCCGGGGGGGGGAGGCGCTTCCATCATCATTGAAGAACTGGACCATGCCCTGTCCCGGGGGGCAACCATTTACGGGATTGTTGAGGGCTATGGATTCTCATCCAGCATTGGGAAAACCCTTTCAGAACCCTCGGCCAAAGGCTCTGTCAACGCCATAAAAAATGCCCTCAAGGATGCAGACATATCCCCTGACAAAATTGATTATATCAATGCCCATGCCACCTCCACTCTGACCGGGGACCTGGCAGAGGCCACTGCCATCCACCAGGTGTTCGGCCCGGAAACACCGGTTTCCTCCACCAAATCCATGACCGGCCATGAATGCTGGATGTCGGGAATCAGTGAAGTCATCTATACCCTTCTCATGGCCAAAAACAATTTTATTGCCCCCAACATCAATTTTACAGGGCTTAGTGAGGGATGTCCCCCCATCCACGTCGTTCCCCGGACAAGGCCGGCTAAAATCCGCCGGGCCCTGTCCAACTCCTTTGGTTTTGGCGGCACCAATGCAGCCATTGCATTAAAAATTAATTCGGATAATGAATCGGATACCTAAATTCTCATGGTCTTATATAATTTTTATACCCATACCTTGCAGAGCAGACTGACAACGACTATTTTCATTTTTATAATGAATTTGATCCTCCTCCCCCTGATTTTGCTGTGGACGATACTGGGAATCGGCCTGTTTCCCTTTGGTTTCCTGTTTATGAAATTTGTCCGGGGCTGGTCCACCCAATACCTGACCCGTAAATGTATCTGGATTTACGGAAGGGTCTGGCAGTTTCTGACCGGGTTCTTTGTTATTTTTGATCCCCCCCAATTTGATCTTGCCCCCTTTCCCGAATCCGGAATCATTGTAGTAAACCATCGCTCTTTTTTTGACACCTATTGCATGAATATGCTGCCGGTCAGCGATGTCTGCTTTGCGGTTCGGGACTGGCCCTTTAAAATCCCCATTTACAACCTGTTCATGAATCTTTCCGGCTACCTGAACATTGAAAAATTTTCCTGGGAAAAATCTGTAATCATTTCAAAGGGCACCCTTGAAAATAAGGGGTTTGTCCTTTTTTTCCCCGAAGGCCACAGAAGCACAACCAACAAGATGACCCATTTTTATTCCGGTGCCTTTAAACTGGCAGTTCAAACCAATACCCCGGTGATACCGGTCTGCCTGACAGGCACCCAGGACCTGCTGCCCAAGGCAAAATTTTACCTGACCCCGGCAAGGATAAAGATGAAAGTTTTAGGTCCTGTTTTCCCGGATCAATTCCATGGAGAGATGAAACACCAGCACCTGAAAAAAAGCGTCAAACAACAGATGGATGAACACCTAACCCAGATGGAGGGTTTGTAAAGACTCCCATGAAAAAACCCTATTTTAAAAAAAATCCCCATGATCCCGCTCCTCTGACGGGAAGTGTGAAACGATCCATCCGATTTGAAGAGGTGGATATGCTCACCATTGCCTGGCACGGTCATTATACCAGCTTTTTTGAAGATGCCCGGGTTCACCTGGGGCAACGCTATGGCCTTGGATATATGGATCTGTTTGGCCAGGGTATTCTTGCCCCCATCAAAACAGCCCATGTGGATTTTATCAGGCCTTTGAAATTTATGGATGAAATCACCATACAAGGCATCCTCCATTATTCTGAAGCGTCCAGAATCAACAGCGAATATATCATCAAAAACCCCCAAGGAAAAATTGCTGCAACCGGCTATACCGTGCAAATGATGCTCAACACAGACTATGAACTGCATTTGACCCAGCCCAACTTTTACAAACACTTCTGTGACCAATGGAAGGCAGGCAAAATCAAATGACCCAGGTGTATATTGCCGAAGCTGCGACCATCACTTCTCTGGGAGATGATCTTGACACCCTCTACCAAGGACTGGTCCAAGGAAAATCCGGCCTCACCCATATGTCGGACCCCGGTCTGCCGGGTCACCTTGAATCGGCCCCCCCCCGGTTTGACACAAGTGTCTACACAAGCCCCTGGGCCGGGCTGATTCCAAATTTAATCCCAAAAGAGCTGTCCCTGAATAATCCGGCCCCCTTGATATTTTCCCTGGCAGACCGACTCCTGAGCAAGCTGGGCCCCATTGATCCTTCCACCTGCCTGATTACGGCTTCCACAAAGGCAGGAATTGACCTTTTGCCAACGATTACCAGAAACACGGCCCTTCTGCCCAAAGGCCTTTTGGTTTCAAGCCTTCCTGGATATATCTCCCAAAAGCTTGGTCTTGCCCGGCCCGGGTTCAACATCAGCGCCGCCTGCTCATCCTCGACCATTGCCCTGGCCAAAGGAGCTGCCATGATCAAAAGCGGAAGGGAAACAGCCGTACTTGTCTGCGCCATGGATGTGGTATCGGAATTTATTTTTTCAGGATTTTCAACCCTTGGAGCCATGTCCCCGGATCCTGCCGCCCCTTTTGACAAAAACCGGAAAGGGCTGACCCTGGGTGAAGGGGCCGCAGCTATGCTTCTCATGAACAAAAAAGAATTAAATACTGCCAAAAAAACCGGAAAAAGAACACATCTGACACAGATATCGGGCTGGGGAGTGGCCAGTGACGCCAGCCACCTGACCGCACCCGCCAGGGATGGCCTTGGCCTGAAACTGGCCATTCAAGAGGCCTGCCAAAAAGCCGACATTTCATTTTCAGATATCCAGGCCATCAATACCCATGGCACCGGCACCCGGCATAACGATGAAATGGAACTGACGGTTCTAAGAGATTTATTTAATCCAACCATCATGGCCAACTCCATAAAGGGCGCCATTGGCCACACCCTTGGAGCGGCCGGGGCCATTGAAGCCGCCCTTTGCATAAAATTGCTTGAAACCAGAATCCTGCCCGGAACCCCGGGATTTATTGAACCGGCGCCAGGGGCCCAAAACATTATCAGTTCCCGGCCCCGCCCCTTTGGAAAAGGACCGGTCCTGACCATGAACTCAGGGTTTGGCGGCACCAATGCCGCCCTCATCCTCTCCGGGGTGGCACCATGAACAATGCAATGATCAGAGGCATGGGCTGGGTGTCCGAATCCTCCAGAGGGTATCCCGGTCAGGTTCTTTGCTCAAAAGAGTCCCATGGCCTGCCCAGAATATCGGGAAAAGAAATATTGGACCGGCCCCATAAAGCCTTTGGCAGGATGGATCCTTTTTCCAAGATAGGGTTTGCCGCCATTACCTTTGCCCTGGCCGATGCCGGAATAGCGCGATCAAAATCCAAAAAAAACATTGCCGTGATCGCATCCTCCGTCACCGGTTGCCTGGAAACAGATATCACTTACCAGGCCACCCTTTCCCGGGAAAAAGGAATCCTACCCAGTCCAACACTCTTTGCCTATACACTGCCCTCCTGTTTTCTGGGTGAGGCATCCATCTATCATGGTCTGACCGGAGAAAGCTTCATGGTTGAAGAAGAAATCCCCGATGGACTCCAGGGATTATCCCTGGGACTGGATCTTCTGGGAGACGGAGGATGCGACGCCCTGGTCTGTGGCCTTTGCAATTCAAACATTAACGGGGTGGGTCCCATTAACACAACTTGCCCGGAACCAGGAGCACTTTTCTTTGTATTTGAAAAACAAGGATCCAGACCCGGCCACGGTATTATCACTGAAAACAGAGTCCAGAACATTTTTTCCCTTGGGAATAAAAAAATTAACAGCCTGACAGATCTTGGCAAAAACATATTGGTAAAAAAAACAAATTAAACCAGCAACACAAAGATACGCACAAGGAAAACAAATATGAAACTGCAATTGGTATATCCGTCCTGGCCTAAACTTGAAAAACAGACTCAATTTCATCTCCCCCCCCATGGGCCGGTTGTTTTTGCCGCCACCGTGCCCAGGGATATTGAGCTTACCTTTGTGGATGAAAATGTCCAAAAGTTTCAACTTGATGAAACTGCCGATATGATAGGGTTGTCCGTGTTGCTCACCTGCCAGCTTCCCCGGGCATTTGAGATTGCCGACCAAGCCCGAAAAATGGGAATCCCCGTGCTGTTTGGCGGCATTGCCACCATGCTCCACTCCCAGGAAGTCATGGAACATGCAGATTCGGTCTTCCTGGGAGAATCGGAAGGGCGCATGGAACAGGTGTTTAAGGATTTCAAACACAACCGCCTGCAAAAAGTCTATGACTATATGAATAATTTTCCCCCCATCGAAACGGTCAAAACAGCCAGGCGGGACATTCTGACAAGGAATCTTTACAACTACAGGGGCACCCAGATGCTGGACCTTGTCCACGCATCCAGGGGATGTAAGTTCAATTGTTTTCCCTGCTGCAGCGGATTTCTCGGGGGCAGACAATTTCGGCCACGGCCGGTAAAACAAGTTATTAAAGAAATGGAATCCATTCCCAACAACCGGCTTTTCGTTGTGGACAACTCCCTTTCCCATGACAAGGAGTGGCTGACAGAACTTTTCACGGCCATGAAGCCCTTGAAGAAAAAATGGGTTTCCCATCCGTTGATGGATGATGACAAAATTTTAAAACTGGCCGCCGATGCCGGATGCTGGTATGTGTACCAGGCGGTTTTTGACACCTCAGAGGTTATAAAGAACCGGATTCATCGCCTCCATGATCATGGAATCGGCGTGGAGGGCACCATCCTCCTTGGCACGGATGACCATGATGAAACAGCCATCAAAAACCTGGTGGAATTTTTGACCCAAATCAAATTGGACATGGCTGAATTCACCATTTTAACGCCCTTTCCCAAGTCTCCCATCCGGGAAAAATTCGAAAAACAGGGAAGAATCCTCAGCAACAACTGGCTGGACTATACCTGCGGCAAGGCCGTGTTCCAACCCAAACATTTGTCCTGTGAAAAGCTGGAAGAACTCTACAACTGGGCCTGGGACTCATTTTATGGGGACAGCGGCCACCAGACCAAAATGGGAGAACTTTTTTTCAAGGTCATCAAACGAGAAATCCTGGACGGGACCTATCGACGATACAACCCCAGGGAAAAAAGATCTTTTAAGAAAAAGGCCGGTCAATGAGCAAAATATTATTAATATCCGCCAACACCTGTACCGGCCCCATTCCGGTTTATCCCCTGGGCATGGCCCTTATTGCGTCTGCCCTAAAGGGCCAGGGCCATGAAACAAAACAATTTGACCTGCTGTGTAACCAGGAAGCCGGCAACAAAGAGGATGCCCTTTGCCGGGTGCTGAAGGAATTTGGGCCTGATTTTGTGGGGATCTCTGTGAGAAATATTGACAATGTGGATTCTCTGGCCACCAAGGAAAATTGGTACCTTGCAGGCTTAAAGGACCTAGTTTCACAAATCAAGGCGGTCTGCCGGGCACCGGTGATCATCGGGGGCCCTGCTGTTTCAATCATGCCTGAAAACATACTTGAATTATCCGAGGCAGACTATGGAGTGGTGGGGGAAGGTGAAATAACCTTTAACCGTCTCATTGACGACCTTATCAAACGAAAGAATCCCCCCAGGATTATCCGTCCGGACAAGACCCCAATGGAAGCACCTGATTTTTACTCCCCCCTCTACGAAAAGCCTCTTTTGGACTATTATGTGGACAAAAGCGGTATGGTCAACTACCAGACCAAAAGGGGATGCCCCTACGGGTGCAACTATTGTTCATACCCGTTAATCGAAGGCAAACGTTTCAGGAAACAGGATCCTGAGTTTGTGGTGGAGAACCTGCTCCGCCTGAAGAATCAATTCAATGTAGACACACTGTTTTTCACGGATTCGATATTTAACGACCCCCAGGGGGATTATCTGAAGATTGCCGAACTTATGGTCCAAAAAAACTGCTCCATGAAGTGGGCTGCCTATTTCAGGCCACAAAAAATCCAAAAAGCGGAATTGGATCTATTAAAGGCCTCGGGACTCTATGCCATAGAAGTGGGATCAGATGCAGCCTGTGACACCACCTTAAAAGGGATTAACAAAAATTTTACCTTTGAAGATATTTTGGCCTTTAACCAGGCCTGTTCCAAGGCAGCCATTCCCTGTGCCCATTTTTTCATGTTTGGCGGTCCCGGAGAAACTCCTGAAACCATCACCCAAAGCCTGAAAAACATTGAACAGCTCGAGAAAAGTGTGGTCTTTGTCTTTTCCGGAATACGGATCCTTCCCAACACAGGGATTGCCGACATTGCAAAAGCCCAGGGCGTTTTGGACAAAAACGACACCCTGTTAACCCCCCGATATTATGTATCTCCCCTGGTTGATAAGGGAAAAATGAACTCCGCCATTGAAACGGCCTTTCACAAAAAAAAGGGCCGGTTTTTTCCGCCGGAAAAAGGAGAAATGAGAATGAAGGCATTGCAAGCTTTCGGTTTTAAAGGACTATTGTGGGATTATATTCTCAAGACCAGTCCCAAACGCCAAAGAAAAAGAAGGGTATCATGATGTCCCCTAAAATCCTGCTGGTTCACCCCTTAGGATATGGCGCGGCCAGGGCCAAAACCGATGTGTCCCGGATGGCCAATATCATGCCCCCCTTAGTTTCTTATCTCTTATATTCGTGTTTTTTTGGCAAAAGAATTATGCAAATGG